>CALLKA010000096.1 GCA_938008665.1 uncultured Bacteroidota bacterium | reverse complement strand
AATCAATACCCATATCTGCTAATCTAAGCGCTGCATCTTCAATAATACGAATAGTAGAACCATAAGAAACGATTGTGATATCATTTCCTTCTCTAATGATATCAGGCACGCCTAAAGCCACCTTAAAGGACATTAAATTTGTAGGCATTTGTTCCTTTAAACGATAGCCATTCAAACACTCAATTAATAAAGCAGGATCATTACCGGCAAGTAAAGTATTATACATGCCTACTGCTTGCACCATATTTCTTGGCACACATATATACATGCCTCTTAAAGCATTAATGATAACACCCATCGGAGAGCCACTGTGAAATATTCCTTCCAATCGATGGCCTCTGGTACGGATAATTACCGGACTACTTTGCAAACCATTACTGCGATAGTGTAACGTTGCAACATCATCACTTAAGGTTTGTAATCCGTATAATAAATAATCTAAGTATTGGATTTCAGCGATCGGCCTTAAGCCTCTCATCGCCATACCATGTGCCTGACCCATGATGGATTGCTCGCGAATACCGGTATCAAATATACGATCAGCACCATGCTTAATTTGCAAGCCAGCGAAGCCTTGATTTACGTCCCCAATATTTCCTAAGTCCTCGCCAAATGCATATACCAAAGGATTGGATGTAAACAATTCATCAAAATAATGATTCAAAATTTCATAGCCATTCAAAGTAGTCGCATCTGCATTAATGATTGCTGGCACGCCTGTTACATTTAATGTACTCTTTGGGCCTTCGTTATATAAGTTTTTACTATAATAAGGTGCTTGCTCATTATGATAGTTGGATAAAAATTCAAGTAACCCATTTTTATTAGGATGATTGGGTAATTTTTCAATCACCAAGTGAAGTGCTCTGAAAATATCTCTTTTTAAAGGCTCCCTATTTGAAATTAGCTCCTGTGTCAATTGCTGTGCTGTTGCTAATTCATCTTGACTTAGTCCTTGATAAGCCAAGGCAACCCCTTGCTTTAGCTTTTCATTAATGGGTGCGATATATTTATTCCAAGCTCTTAATTTTGCATCGCGAACTGCTTGTTTTATTTGCGCTTCAAAAATTTGTAAATCGGACTCATTACTCAATTCATTCAACAATAACCATTCCCTCATTTTTTTTATACCATCCCACTCCCGCTCCCATTGCAAACGTTCTGTTGATTTATATCTTTCATGACTTCCGCTTGTGGAATGTCCTTGTGGTTGCGTTAATTCCTGCACATGAAATACAACAGGCACATGTGTATTCCTTGTATAGGTGATGCCTTGTTCAAATACTTCACACAATGCTGCATAGTCCCATCCTTTGACAGTAAAAATTTTAATGCCATTGGTGTTGGGTTCTTTTTGCATGCCTTGTAAAGCTTCAGATATGGAACCCTTGGTTGTTTGCAACTTTGTGGGCACTGAAATTCCATATCCATCATCATATACAAAAACGGCCAAAGGAATTTGTAAAACACCAGCTGCATTAATTACTTCCCAAAATTGTCCTTCAGAAGTACTTGCATCCCCAATAGTGCAAAAACATACTTCATTACCGTCATTTGATAAATTTGAAAATAAATCCTTGTGCTTTGACTGCTTGAAACATTTTGATGCAAATGCCAAGCCCAATGCTCTGGCCATTTGACCAGCGGTAGGTGCAATATCTGCAGAAATATTAAAACGATTCACCAAATCATGCCATTCTCCATTTTCATTTACAAATGCAGTTGCAAAATGCGCATTCATATTTTTACCTCCACTATAAGGATCATTTTCTACGTCAGAATATAATTGCGCAAAATAATCTTCCACATTGGAAGTACCCATGGCAAACATTAAAGTTTGGTCCCTATAATAACCACTTCTAAAATCACCTTTTTGAAAAAATTTTGCTAGTGCAACTTGGGCTATTTCCTTACCATCTCCAAAAATGCCAAATTTCGCTTTTCCTGTTAATACTTCACGTCGACCAAGTAAACTTACCTCCCTACTCATTAGGGCAATTCGGTAATCCTCCAGTACAGATTTTTTAAACGCTTCAAACGAAAGCATTTCAGGTGTTAAAACAGGATCAAGGGTGGATTCCATACAGCAAAAATAGGGGGCAAAAAGCATAAAAAACCAAGAATTAGATAAAATCATTTAATTCCCTATTTTTTGATAAATTTACACACAACAAAGCCTCCATTCAACCCATATTTTATGAAAAAATCACTCTTTTTTTTGTGCCTTGTTTTGGGCATTTGCAGTTCAATTTCAGCGCAAACAACAGCGACTATTGATCAATTATTAAAGTTCAAAAATGAAAATTTTGACTTTGGTAAAATAAGCTTCGGTAAACCAGCTACTTACACCATTGAATTCACCAATATCAGCAAGGACACCATTACTTTGGTAAATGCGCGTCCAGGTTGTGGTTGTACTACCCCGAATTTTAAACCCAATGAAAAAATTGCACCCGGTAAAGTGGGACAAGTACAGATTACCTTTAATGGAAGTGCTATGGGAACATTTTCCCGAGCAACTACACTTGAATTTTCAAATGGCTTAATTAAGCAAACACAATTTGCAGGGGAAGGCGTTGCTATTACCAATGCACCGCCAGCACCAATCATTAATAGCCCAAATAGTCATTAAAACAATTGGATTGTTTTCCAAAGCCTAACATCAATTATCAGTTACTAATTTATCTTACTTATCAATTAAAATACTTTATTCATTAAAAATTTTCAATTATGAAATTAACATCATTACTATTTGCATCACTAATATCATTCACAAGTATGGCACAAACAGGTGTGCAATTTGATAAATTAAGTCACAACTACGGAAAATTAAAACAAGGTGTACATAAATCAGTCATCTTTAGCTATACCAATAATGATGCAAAACCAGCAGTGATTGAATTTGCAAATGCAGAATGCGGATGTACCCAACCTGAATACAATCAAAAGCCCATTTTAAAAGGTCAAAAGGGAACCATTAAAATTACGTATACATCACCTGCTACAGGCGCTTTTAAAAAGAAGGTGACTGTTAAATTTGCTGGTGTTAAAATACCAACAGAATTAACCATCGAAGGTGAAGTGAATTAAAATTTGATTGATTCAAATCATCTTGCTAAAAAAATTTCATTTGAATAATAACGAACACTTGGTAATATTAAAAATTAAAAGCGTCCCGATTTCACGGGACGCTTTTTTATTATAGCGTTCAAGCATATCTTTGTTTGAATGATACAAATAAGCAAACGAGGTATACAAATGCCTTCCTCTCCTATTCGAAAACTAGCCCACTTCGCAGATGCTGCAAAAAAAGAAGGCGTTCAAGTGTATCATTTAAATATTGGCCAGCCTGACATCGCAACACCCAGTATTATGCTAGAAGCAGTGCAGCAAGCCAATTTAAAAGTGTTAGAATATACTGACAGTCGTGGTATTTTAAGTTTAAGAAAAAAACTAGCAGCCTACTATATCAGCAAAGGAATTGATGTAACCTATGAAGATGTTTTAATTACCATTGGTGGAAGTGAAGCCATCTTATTTGCTTTTATGGCCTGCCTAGATGAAGGTGATGAAATTATCGTACCCGAACCATTTTATGCGAACTATATTGGATTTGCGATGGCCGCAGGTATTCATATCATACCTATAACATCCAGCATTACAAATGGATTTGCATTACCTCCCATTGCATCTTTTAAGGAAAAAATCACCCCTAAAACCAAGGGCATATTTATTTGTAATCCCAACAATCCTACAGGATATGTTTATAGCGAAGCTGAATTATTACAAATAAGAGATTTAATAAAAGAAAAAGATTTGTACTTATTTTCTGATGAAGCATATACTGAATTTAGTTATGAAGGAAAGGTGAAAAGCACTTTAACATTAGACGGTGTAGCCGACCGGGTGATCATGATTGATACTTTTAGTAAAAAGTATTCCGCATGTGGCGCACGTATTGGTGCATTAGTTACTAAAAATAAAGATGTGATTGAAGCAGTAATAAAATTTGCACAAGCAAGATTAAGTCCACCCACCTTGGAACAAATTGCTGCCGAAGCTGCACTAGGATTACCCAATAACTATTTTGACGAAACGAGAGAAGAATATAAAAATAGGCGCGATATATTAATGAGTCGCTTGTCAAAAATGGAAGGGGTGTATTGCCCTATTCCCAGTGGCGCATTTTATGCAATGGCAAAACTGCCTGTTGAAAATACGGACCATTTTTGCCAATGGCTATTGACTAGTTTCAGGTACAATAATGCCACCATTATGTTGGCACCTGGTAGCGGATTTTACACGACCCCAGGCCTCGGCTTGAATGAAGTAAGGCTTGCCTATGTATTGAATGAAAAGGACATTAATTTGGCCATGGATTGCCTTGAACAGGCATTAATCGAATACACCAACAAATAAGCGGGGAACCTCATCACATTTAACAATAAGTTATTACATGGGCATTGGATACAATACTACCTTTGTGCTTGTATATGTGGTTTGGTTTAACCCATACAAGCAAGCAATCGAAAATCGCCCTTTAGTTCTCTAAGGGGCTTTTTTATGCTGAAAAATTTTTTCCGTAAATTCTAATTAATACTTCTGGGTGGGTATATTATAAGTGCCTCTGTCCTTAGCCTGTTTAATGTAT
This sequence comes from uncultured Bacteroidota bacterium, assembly GCA_938008665.1. GTDB lineage: Bacteria > Bacteroidota > Bacteroidia > Chitinophagales > Chitinophagaceae > Sediminibacterium. The sequence goes on along the minus strand of CALLKA010000096.1, from coordinate 6,650 downwards.
AACATAATTTGATACACCAATTTGCTCTTTACCGGATTGCCATTAATACTTGCAGGAATAAATTCATAGGCATCGCTATGTAAATCCCTAATAGACTGCTTAAATTCAGCATTATAAAAAATTGAACTGTACTTAATATTAAAATCCTCTAATTTTCCAGTTGCAGAAATATCAAAAACATATTCCATTAGGATATCTTCCTTTTGATCCTTGGCTCCTTCTGGTAAATTACGTTGGTTATACAATAAATAAAAACCATAATCAAGGCCCCCAATTTTAACAGGCGCAACTACTTTTGGTTTAACAAAGCCATTCGTATCAATTACGGAACTTTGTCTTACAATAGATGATATATCAGGTATATTATAAATTAATTTTTTATTGGTAAAATCATACACTTGAATCAAATCACCATTTTGGCTAAAATAATTCCAAACACTATCCTTTAACCCATTTTTATATTTACCTCTTGCTAATTCGCGATTCGCGCTATTCACGATAAAGCACTCCCCTAATTTTATTTTTTTATTGGCCTTATCGGACTCGTAATTTTCAACCAGCGTTGGTGCAATTCTCATTTTACGCCATACAATATTTTGCGCATCTGTATATTGACTTATTAAAATAGCCAAAAAAATAAATAGCTTTTTCATATTATAATATTTAATCATGATGAGAATGTTATAAAATTAAAGGTACAAAAAAAATAGTCCCGCTCCGATAAATCGGAGCGGGACTATTTTATAAAATAAAGTTAGCTATTATCTAACTCCTACATATTTGAAAGTTTCATCAAAAGAAGTTCGGTGACCAGCAATAACACTTGGCTGATTCATCCAATATTTAACTTTTAATGTCTTAGTCGCAGGATCCCATGAGTTAGCTCCAGAAGGATCTATCTCTGCAGAACGACCATTAGATGCTGGTTGGCCATAAACATTGATAACACTTGTTACTTTATTTGAAGCATCAATAGTGAATTCAACACCAAATGATCCATAATAACTAGTTGAAGTACCACTTAAAATGGAGTGGTAAATACCACCGATTGCATTATCATACAAACGAACAGTATTAGCGCCACTTGTTACCAATCCAGCGCTCATTGGATATCTGCCTGTAAGGCTAGCACTAGCATAATCAACCATTACGCCCGTTCCAGTGTAAGCACCATCAAATTTGTTACGAACACCAAAAGAGTATACCGCATTACCATAGTTTCCACTAATTACGCCTGTAGATACCTGAGAAATTTTAACAGGAACACCATAGGCAGCGTTAAAATTGAAATCAGAAGAAACAGTAATTTTAGCTTCAACAGTAGTTTGGCTGGTTCCCTTTTTTATAACAACCGAAGTAGGAAAGCTAACCACAGTACTTGGTGGAACTACTTTAGTAACCCCATTTTCTGTATTATATTTAGCTAAAGTTGCAGCATCAGAAGAAAGCGTTACTGTAATGTCCTCAGGTGCTGTACCTGGTCCTGTATAGTGTACATTGATATTAATTGTTTTACTTGCACCAGCAGCAACAACACCTAAGTCAGAATAAAAACCAGGTATGCCAGCATTAGTTATATTGTCTCCCGTGTTTGCAAGCTCAATCACGTTCGTTTTATACTTGGCATCAATATTCATATCATCTGCCTTCAAACAAGAAGAAAGTGATATAATTAGTAAACCAAGAAATACGTTTTTTATATTTTTCATATTTTTAATGTTTAAATTTTATTTCGCCCAAAATATAAGTGAAGTAAATGGTGATATTCCTTTAGGTACGTTTGCTGTATTATAAGTACCTTCTGATGAAGGATATAAAATACGAGTTGGTAATTTATCAGGTCGCGTACTTTCAGACTTTATGGAAGCAAATGTCTCATATTTTGTTGCACCAGCTGCATTATTTAATTTAGGGTATAAAGTACGACGATAATCATTCCATGATTGATCGCAATTGACCATATTTAAAGCGATCCACTTTTGAGTAATGATTGCTTCTAATTTTTGTTCAGTGGTAAGAGCTAAATTAAAATTTACCAAAGGACTTGTAGCATTATCTAGTTTGTAAGTTGCTGCAAGCGCTGATGGGTTGCCAACAAGCGATTTGTTTGGTAATGAATACAAATAATTAAATGAATGATTTATACCATTATCAAATGCAGCTTGCGCTGTTATAGAAGAAATAATACCATATAAAGCGGCTTCTGCTTGAATAAAATAACTTTCAGAAGCAGTAATTAATGGCAATCCTGCATCTGGGCCTTTTAAAACACCAATTGAATTACCAGCAGAAGTACCAACTCTTAAAGGTCCAGCTGGAGCAGGGAACCAGAATGAACCATCAGGCGATGATGATACACCTGTAGCTTCATTACCTAATTGATTACAACTAGTAACTGCAGGATAATTATAGTAAAGCGCTTTACCACGAGAAGAGTCCAATAATTTCAGTCCTGTATAGAAGCCATGAGCGAAAAATGTTGGCATCCATGCTTTGTTACCAGAAGTACCTGTGTTACTCCATCCCCAACTGCTCCACTTAGGATTTTGACGGCCATTGTCACGAGTATAACCAGGATTTACCAAAGCATCTGAAGTTAAAAATCCGTCACTGCTAAATGTACTGTTAGAGAAGGTCACTTTACCTCTACCTCTAACTAGGACTCTTAATTTAATGGTATTGGCCAATTTTTTCCAGTTAACCACATTACCACCAAACATTACATCAGCACTACCTAATTCAACCACGTTTACATTTGCTACCCCACTATTTATTTTAGCAATTGCAGCATCTAATGAATCAGCAATATTTTTGTAAATCACTGTACCTGAAGTATATGTTGGATTTAACACTTCAGATCCTTTTAATGCATCCAAATAAGGGACATCATTATAAGCATCTACCAAATGTTGATAATGCATTGCTTTCATAATTTGAGCAGCAGCATGAAAATAATTGTAGTTTGGTAGGTTTCTTGTTTTATTAATGATGGTTTGGTAATCATTTAATATATCATAAGATGTACTAAACACACCTGACCATTCAGAACTTGTATAATTATAAGTAATGGAGGTACCAAAACCACCATATCCACCCGCATTAGCAGCATAACCACCTATTTGCTGACCCATGGTGTTAAGGCTATTAACTGCACCTGCGGTATACGTTAATGCTTGTGGTAAAATTAATTCTACTGATGCAGAAGTTGCATTATTTGGATCTGTATTTACATCCAAATACTTATTACAAGAAGTACTTACAAGAAGCATTCCTGAGAGAATTATTAGGGTTATATTTTTCATATTTTTCATATTTTTCATTTCGCTTTTAGTTGAATAATCAATTAAAAAAAATTTGACTTGTTTAGGGTTTACGATTAAAATTTAAATGATACTGTTGCACCATAATATCTTGACGGAGGCGTTTGTAAACCACTAATACCTACACCATTACCACCAGAACCACCAGAAGCACCATACTCAGGATCAGTGTAATAATTATCTGGCGCCATCCAAACTAATAAGTTACGTCCTTGAACACTTAAAGTACAGCCTTTGATGAATTTTGATTTAACTAAAAGCTTAGAAGGTAGGTCATAAGAAACCGCTAACTCTCTTAACTTCCAGAAATCACCAGAATGAACATAGTTTGAAGTTACACTTCTGTTGATATTATCACTCCAAAAACCATTGTTACCATTACCATTTGGAATAGAAATGTTTGTATTTGTGATATACTTACCAGGATTAGCTGGATCAGCAATAACTGAATTAGGAAAAACAAAGCGCATACGATCATATTGCGCAGTTCTCCAACTTGTACCTGACCAATCAATACTTGAACCCATTGAACTCCAAATACTGTAACCAGCTCTATATTCAAATAAAAATGCTAATTGAAATCCTTTGTATTTAATAGTACCATCAAGGCTTAATTTATTTGCAGGAGTAGCATTTCCTAAATTGGAAATAGTATCACTTTGTTGCGGAAGACCTGATGCCCCATCAACAATTACTCTGCCATCTGGCGCTCTTTTGTAATCAAATCCCATAATAATTGGGAATGGTTGACCTGCAACCGCATAAGACGCACCACCTAAACCCAATCGAGGTATATCAGCACTAATACTAACTACGGTATTTGTAAGATAAGAATAGTTTCCACCAATGGTTACACTCAAATCTTTGGTTTGAATTGGAGTTACATGTGCGGTAAATTCTAAACCTTCACTCATTGTTTCACCTGTATTTGTACGTAAGCTTGTAAAACCAGTTGTTCCAGATACGCCTGTACTTACTGTTTGATTCGTTGTATTTGTATGGAACCATGTCAAATTTGAAGTGAAACGGTCATTAAATAAATTTAAATCGAAACCACCTTCATATCCTGATGTCATTTCCGGTTTTAAATCTTTAGATACTAAAGTATTACCAACGGTAAATCCAGCATTGCTACCATATGGAAAACCATTTGCTTGACCAAATGTTGGCAATAATGAATATGGTCCTAAGTTCACTTGACCCACTTTAGACCAACCACCTCTGAACTTTAAGTAACTAATGGTATTGCTATTTTTTAAGAAATCAAAGGCATCAGATGCAATGAGTGACATTTCAGCAGCTGGATAAAAGAAAGATCTGTTTGCAGCTGCAAGCGTTGAAACCCAGTCATTACGTCCTGAAACAGTTAAGTATAAATAATTTTTATACCCAAATGTTGTTTTTGCGTATGAACCCATTGTACGAGACAAAAAGTTTGATTCTGAAGCACCTGGTGTTCCTACACCATTACTAACGTTAAATAAATCTGGTATCACTAGTCCATTTCCACTTACACCAATATTTTTAGATTGGTTTTGATTCCATTGACCACCAAGTATGATATTCAAACTATAGTCTTTAATTGACTTTTTGTATTGTGTAAAGAAGTCAGTTAATAAATTGGTAGAATAGGACATGCCATCTGATACGCTATAAGGAATATCAGATTTAGAACTTGCATCAGTATGCTTTGCATAGTCTGTGTAAGTAAATCCTGTATTTGAATTTTTATTGGATTGATTACGCGTAGAAATACCTTGACGGAAAACAAAATCTAAACCTTTAACTGGTGTGAATTTTACTTCCACATTCGCAGTTAAATAATCGTTTCTATTCGTTTGTCTGTAATTAGCTGCAGTCCAATAAGGGTTTTGATACCACGGGTTATAAAAACCATTTGGATTAGCAAACTTATCATTTTGCCAATCCTTATAACGTGTAACATCAATATTCATTGGCATGTTTAACATTTGATCGTACATGCTACCTGTAGCAGTTGTAATATCATATCTGTTCTGTGTATAAGAAGTACTGTAATTAATATTAATTGTCTTACCAATTTTTCTAGTTCCATTTAAACGCACGTTGGTACGATTATATAAGTCGCCTGGTGTAGTACCAGTTTGATCAACATGTTGTGCTGAAAAATATTGCGTTGAATTCGCATCACCATTTGAAATGTTGAAATCGGTTTGATTAATAATCCCTTTGTTCCAAAAATCGTTATGACCTGGATAAGCTTGGTAGCGTGTGGAATCATTAGATCCATCTGCTAACGGGGGTCCTAATGCACGCATTGTACCATCAAAGCGAGGTCCATAAGATTGGTTTTCTAAATAAGAGAAATTACCGTATCCAAATAGGTCAACACCATAACCACTTCCACCCGCACCAAATTGATCTTGCATTTTTGGAAAGAAAGCAACTTGTTCAATTGATGTTGTATGTGAAAAGCCTACTTGCGTTACCCCATTTTTACCTTTTTTTGTAGTCACAATCAAGGCACCATTGGATGCTTGAGAACCATATACCGCAGCGGCACCTGCACCATTTAAAACTTGAATATCTTCAACATCTTCTGGGTTTAAGTTACCTAACATAGTTGAAGGAACGATAACGTTATCCAAAACTAATAAAGCCTCATTATTTCCAGTTAAAGATCTTTGTCCTCTCAATATTAATCGGAAGTTAGGATTGATACCACCTGAAGTGTTACTCACTTGCAATCCTGCAACTTTTCCTTGTAAACCCCCAGCGATACTAGTTGATTTACCAGCAACTAAAGCTTGGGCTTTTATTGTTGTACTCGCAGAACCAAGCTCTTTTCTTTTTGCTTGAATACCACCTGCAGTAACAACTACTTCATCCATATTATTAACTTGCTCAAATAAATTCAAGTTTAATGTTGAAGAGGCAGTCACCTTTACCCTTTCACTTCTGTAACCAACAAAAGAAAATAGAATGAAATCGCCAGTTGAAGCCTTAATTTCATAATTTCCTTTCTCATTTGTAATAACCGCTTTCTCAGCTTTGCCCTGTATTCTCACAGTAACACCTTGTAATGGTGAACCATTTTGGTCATCAATTTTCCCTTTAATACTCCTGACCTGCGCATTGGCAGCTAGACTCATGGAAAATAACACAACGAATGTGTACAGTAGTTTTCTCATAATCAGATTTTTTTAATTTATTTATTAATACGATGTTATAAATATATAGATAATCAATGTTTATATTAACAAATCATTAAGAAAATATTCTAAAAAATTATTAATTCTATAACATTAGAATTTAATGTTATTGTTTAATAATAATTTATACATTAAATAT
>CALLKA010000095.1 GCA_938008665.1 uncultured Bacteroidota bacterium | reverse complement strand
GTTTGCACCATAAACTAATTTCTTTACAACATTATCAGCAATAGCATCTGCATCATCTTTATTCGTTTCAATACCAGAAATAGTTTGTTTTCTTACTTTTTCTAATTCATCTGAGTTCAATGCCGGATGTAAAACCACTTCAGATAGGATACCAAATAAAGCAGGGAAATTAGATTTTAAAGATATAGCCACGGCACTTGTACTAGAAGTTGAAAGACTCCCCCCTAGATATTCTACAGCCTCATCCACTTGCTCCTTAGTCTTTGTTGTAGTACCTCTTTTTACCAATTGACCGGCCATATCTGCTAATCCAGCTTTGTCGCCTTCTTTAAATCCATCTATATCAAAGTTTAAACTTGCAATAACTCTTGGCAATTTGGTATTCTTTACTACAAATACCTTCAAGCCATTAGGTAAAGTAAATTTAACTGGACTTCCTACTTGGATAATAGGCGCTTTGCCAGGTGCTGGCGCTTTAGTTCTGTCTACCTTTTGAGCTAAAGCAGCCATTGGTAAAAGACAGATAATTATATTGAATATCTTTTTCATAATATGATAATTAAAATATGTTGATTTTATTTAGAAGCAGTTTTTTGCTTAGGTAAATAATAAAGTACTACACGATTATCCTTGTTTAAATATTTTTTAGCCACATTTAAAACATCTTCTCTAGTTACCTTATTATATTTTTCCAATTCTGTATTAATCAAATTAGCATCACCAAAATACACTTCGTTATTTGCTAAACTTTCTGCAATACCAGCCATAGTTGCTTTGCTAGAAACTAGATCAGAGGTAATTTGATTTTTTACTTTTTGAAACTCTCTTTCTCCCACCAATTCATTTTTTAATTGGAATGTTACGCTATCCATACTTTGCTCTAAAGTCTCAATCTTTACACCCACATTCGCAATAGCTAATGTAATGAGCACACCCTCATCTTCATTAAAGAAAGGAACTGATTGCGCTGCTGCAGCTTCTTGCTTTTTATCTACTAAAATTTTATTCATTCTTGAAGAAGCTCCACCACTTAAAATGGTAGATAACACATTGAATGCATAATACTCATCACCACCTTGCTTTGGTGCTCTATAGGCTTGGAACACACCTGGTAATTGAATATTGTCATAAATCACATCTCTTACTTCTCCACCCAAAGCTGGTTCTTTAATAGTAGGACGATTAATGGCAATAGTGCCTTTTGGAATGGATCCAAAATAAGTAGCAATTTTTTCTTTTAATTCAGCCTTATTAAAATCACCTGCAATAGACAATACGCAGTTATTAGGAACATAATAGGTTTTATAGAACTGTATAAACTCTTCTAATTTAGCTGCATTTAAATGATCCATGCTACCAATTGGAGACCATCTGTATGGATGAACTTTGAAAGCTCTTTTTAACATCTCATTCAAAAAACTACCATAAGGACGGTTATCCATTCTTTGACGCTTCTCTTCTTTCACCACTTCTCTTTGAGTGTTCACACCAATTTGTTCAATTTTAGCATGCATCATTCTTTCACTTTCTAACCACAAACCCAAATCCACTTGATTGGAAGGCAGTAACTCATAATAAAATGTACGATCCTGTGAGGTATTTGCATTTAATGCACCACCCGCATTGGTGATATACTTATCAAACTCCCCGCGTTTGATATTTTCAGATCCTTCGAATAATAAATGTTCAAAGAAATGCGCAAAACCAGTGCGCGCAGTATCCTCATTTTTTGAACCCACATGATACAATGCAGTTACTGCAACCACAGGTGCAGAATGATCCTCATGTAAAATAACTTTTAAGCCATTGGGCAAAGTGTATTTTTCAAATTGGATGGTTTGCGTTTGCGCATTTGCCATCGACAATGAAGAAATACCGATCACTGCCATTAAAATTCTTAGTTGCATAATTTTATGTTTGATGATTGATTTGTTTATTTATTGATTGCTTTATATTTTGTTTGCCTTCTTCATTCGAAATTTATTAAATCGATGTAGAATCCATTATTAAAAATACGCTATTATTATAATATGAAGAATTAGGTTTTATGCCATCGGCGACTAAATAATTTGAGCGGCGTTTATTTCATTGGGTGAATACCATGTAATATTGAGATCTTTTTTAAACCAGGTCATCTGCCTTTTAGCATAATGTCTGGTATTTTGTTGGATATTTTCAATGACTTTTTCCTTCATTATTTCACCTTCAAAATAAGGCATCCATTCGCTATAACCCACTGTCTGTAAGGCATTCAAATGAAAATGAGGCGCTAAATTGCGAACCTCCTGCTCCAAACCATTATCGACCATCGTCAAAACACGCTGATTAATTTTTTCATACAATTGCACCCTTGGTAATTCAAGTCCTACTTTAACAATGTTAAAAGGACGCGTAACTTTATTTTTATTTTGAAAACTAATAATTGAGGCGCCGGTCCCAAGCACGACTTCCAACGCACGCATCAATCTTTGGGGATTTTGCTGCTCGCCTTTGGCCCAATACATGGGATCCTTTACGGAAACTTCCTTTTGCAACCATCGCAATCCTAGCTTTTCGTATTGCTTTATAATATTCTCCCTAATGGCTGGATCAATGGCAGGTATCAAATCTAAACCTTCACAAAAAGCTTTGATGTACAAGCCAGTTCCACCCACCATGACCACCGAATGATGTGTTTTAAATAATTCGTCCGCTTTTGCTAATGCATCATTTTCAAATACTTGGGCATTGACCGTATCATTCACAGAATGGCTGGCGATAAAATGATGCGGCACTTGTGACAACTCCTCCAAACTAGGCCGTGCAACGCCAATATTTAATTCCGCATAACATTGTCTTGCATCTGCAGAAATTATTTCAGTTTGTAAATGTTGCGCCAATGAAATTGCAAAACTGGTTTTCCCAACTGCAGTCGGACCCACAATGATATATACGGTATTATTAGACAAGAAATTTTATTTGAAAAATGAAATAAACAAATTAGATGCTATAGAATAGAAAGAATGATGTATAAATAATGGATCTGCTAAAATGCTTCTCCTTCAAAAAATTCACCCCCTTCTGCATTGCTATCGGAATCTTCTGCACTATCATCGTCCTCTTTATCATCATCCTCTTCTTTATCATGATCTCCTTCTTCTCCTTCCTCTCCAAATCCATCCTTGGCTTCAGATAAATCATATTTTTCTTCAATATCTGCAAAGGTTTTACCTAATAATCCCTTTGTACCATATTGCATAGGCCCAACGCCTTCAATTCTAGAAACTATAGGATATTCCAAAGTCATATCCGCGTCTGCATTTTTAATCACTTGGATCAATTCAATTAAAAATGTCCAAGACTTGACAAAATCGTATAAATATATAAAATGCTGGTTGGTATCAATAATTTCCGAACCAATGGTTGTTTCCTCCATTAATAAAGGCGGAGCGACATATTCTTTTTCATAGACCGCTTTACTAATTTCACGCCCTCTTTTCCAAATATCATTGCTTCTAAAAAAAGTAGCATCATGTTTTTGATCAAACTCAAATGCTTTTAAAATGATATTATTTAATTCAGTAAAATTTTGGGTATGTTTCACCACGACATCTCGATATATTGCATCATCCTCCTCCCAATAAACCCTAAATTTCAAAAATGCCATATCACTTTTTTTAGAACTGCTAAAATACTATTTATTAGCTTGATTTAATTGATTTTAGACAACTAAATCATTTAATTATTTACCCGGTTTCAAGCCGATTTTAGCTGCTTGTTCTAGCATGAAAGCATAGGCTGCTTCATAGTCATTGGAGATGAGTCCATCCAATATTGCTTCCCTAATGGCATCCTTAATTACACCCACTTCACGGGAAGGGGCAATGTTGAATAATTCCATAATAAGTTCTCCTGAGATGGGGGGCTGCCAATTTCGCACTTTGTCTTTTTCCTCCACAGCCACCAATCTTTGTTTTACAAATTCGAACCCTTGTAAATAGCGCCTCACTTTTACTTGATTCTTACTGGTTATATCCGCTGAACATAAAACCATCAAATTATCAATATCATCTCCGGCATCAAATAACAATCGTCTTATTGCACTATCTGTTACATTATCTTTTGTTAATGAAATGGGACGCAAATGTAAAGCCACTAATTTCTGAACCATTTTCATATGTTCATTGAGTGGTAATTTTAGTTGCGTGAAAATTTTTGGTACCATCCGCGCTCCCACCACTTCATGACCATGAAAAGTCCACCCAAAGCCTTTCTCAAATTTTTTTGTTCTTGGTTTTGCGATATCATGCAATACAGCTGCCCATCTTAACCAGATGTCATTTGAATTGGCCGCTACATTATCTAACACTTGTAGGGTATGAGAAAAATTATCTTTATGCCCAATCCCATCCAATGTTTCGGCGCCTTCCAATTGCAAAAATTGCGGAAAAATAAATTGTAATAACCCTGCTTCTTTTAATAAGTACCAACCCTTGGATGGCACTGGTGTGTTCATAATTTTTTGTAGCTCATCCGTAATTCTTTCTTGCGAAACTATCGTGATACGATCTGCCATTTTTTTAATTGCGGCAAATGTTTCCTCCGTGATTATAAAATTTAATTGCGTAGCAAATCGAATCGCGCGCATCATGCGAAGCGGATCATCATCAAAAGTTTGTTCTGGTGCTAAAGGCGTTTTTATAATTTTTTGTGCAATATGTAACATGCCCTCAAATGGGTCCACTAAGTTGCCAAAATTTTCATCACTGATGTCAATAGCTAATGCATTGATCGTAAAATCTCTCCTATTTTGATCATCTTCAATTGTACCCACGGTAACACTTGGCTTACGACTATCCCTGGAATAACTTTCCTTACGTGCTCCTACAAATTCAACTTCCACATCTGAAAACTTAATTTGTGCGGTACCAAAAGTTTTAAAAAGTGCAACAGGCGGCTTTGGATTAAATTGTTTTGCTACTTCATTGGCCAATTGCATGCCATCGCCCAAACAAACAATATCAATATCCTTGGTGGGGCGATCCAAAATTTTATCACGCACAAATCCTCCCACTGCAAACGCTTGCGTATTGAGTGTTGCTGCTGCTTTAGCAACCACCTTAAAAAGGGCTATTTCTTTATCTGTAAAATGGATGGCCATGGATGCAAAAGTACTAATGTTGTTCCACTTGTAACAATGGAGCTATTAATTGGTCCATTTTTATCGTTTTGGCGCAATCAAAATGTTTTAAGGGGCATTGCTTTTTACCATGTATACCACAAGGACGGCAAGATAGTGCCTCATTGGTTTGAACAATGAATGAATGATCAGACAAAGGTCCAAACCCAAAATTGGGTAAAGTAGAACAATAAACTGCTACTACAGACGCGTTCACGGCAGATGCAAAATGCATGGGTGCAGAATCGTTCACATAATTGAGTACCGCTTTTTTTTGCAAAGCTGCAGAAGCTAAAAAACTTAATCGGCCTGCTAAATTCACTACAGACTTACGATTTATTTTTTGTAAGATCTGGTCGCACAATAATTTATCACCTGGTCCACCGATTAAATATATAGGTCCCTCAAACGGAATTTGATTGATCAAGTCAACCCATTTTTCTGATGAAAATTGTTTTGTAAACCAAACAGATGCAGGCGCAATACATAAATAGGGTGTTTGTTGGTAATTAATGACCGCTAATTCATCTGAAGCAGTTGGATATAATTTAGGCATAGCCACTTTCGTTTCAAACAAGCAACTTAATAACTGATGATTTCGATCAATTTCATGTTGCCCCTTTTCCGAAAACTGATGCACCACCGTATTTGTAAATAAAAAGGAAAATGGATTTTTATCAAAGCCTATTTTAATTTTTGCTTTTGAAAATGCTGTCCACGCCCCAGTGGCTGCGAATCTTTGTGCGTTCAAAACCACATCGTATTGCATGGATCTAATTTTAAAAAGAAGCCCCACCCAGTTTTGGTATTTGTTATTTTTTTTATCCCAAACAAGTACTTGATTTAAAAAGGGGTGGGATTCAAATAAGGATTCATTGCCTTTTCTAACCAAAATGTCAATCCTTACTTCCGGTAATTGTTGATGCAAGTTTTCTATCAATGCTGTTGCTAATACAACATCACCAATAAAAGCAGTTTGAATCACCAATATTTTTTTCATGAAGTGAATTTAATTAAATAATCCTATTCTAGCATACAACTATGCACGAATAATAACAAGATTACCTTCGGTATCCCATTTTACAATCGCAGAGGGTTGTTTAATTTCGTTGTCATCTTGCTTGTATTTGACTACATAATCTACCCCTTCGATTATCTCAAACGAAATATCATTGAAACACATCGGTGTTGGATAACCAGAAATATTAGCGGATGTACTTACAATGGGTTTCCCAAATTGTTTAATTAAAGTTTTACAAAAGGGATCCTTGCAGATACGAATCGCTACAGAACCATCTTCCCCTATTAAATTGGTTGCTAAATTTTTCGCCCTAGGATAAATCACGGTCGTTGGTTTGTGAATGCCTTTTATATAATCAAAAATTTGAAATGAATGATCTTCCACATAATTCAAAAGTTCCGTTTCATCTTCCAATAAAACAATCATTGCCTTACTTTCAATCCGATTTTTTAAGGTGAAAATTTTACTTACTGCTGCTTCATTTGTGGCATCGCAACCAATCCCCCAAACCGTATCCGTTGGATATAATAGTATGCCCCCATTTTCAAGGATGGACAAGCAAGCTTTAATATCAGCATGGTTTTGAAACATGCTGCAATTTAGACAATCTCAATAATAAAAAGTTATACTTTAATGTGTAAAACAAACTTATTAAAATAGATGACTAGCATGTATTTTTGTCAAAATTTGAAAATCATGGAAATCAAAGACACCATTAATGAGGTTTGGAATGATCGTAGTTTATTAAAACAAGAAGCATATAGTAATGCAATAAAATTAGTGATTGAAGAAGTGGATAAGGGCCGCTTAAGAGTAGCGGAGCCCCAAGGTGATACTTGGGTGGTGAATGAATGGGTAAAACAAGCAATTCTGATGTATTTCGCAATACAACCCATGCAAACTTGGGAATTAGCCCCATTTGAATTTCATGATAAAATGTTACTTAAATCAAATTATGCCGCTTTAGGTGTAAGGGCTGTTCCACATGCAGTAGCAAGATATGGTGCCTATTTGGCAAAAAATGTTGTTTTAATGCCAAGCTATGTAAACATTGGCGCTTTTGTTGATGAAGGAACCATGGTAGATACTTGGGCAACTGTTGGAAGTTGTGCCCAAATTGGTAAAGGCGTACATTTAAGTGGTGGTGTAGGTATTGGCGGAGTATTAGAACCTTTACAAGCAAGTCCAGTAATTATTGAAGATGGTTGCTTTATTGGCAGTAGATGTATTGTAGTTGAAGGGGTTCATTTAGAAAAAGAAGTGGTTTTGGGTGCGAATGTAGTATTAACCCAAAGCACTAAAATTATTGATGTAAGCGGTGCAAATCCAATTGAATATAAGGGCCGTGTTCCAGCAAGAAGCGTAGTAATACCAGGTTCCTATCGCAAAACATTCCCAGCAGGTGATTACCAAGTAAGCTGTGCTTTAATTATTGGACAGCGTAAAGCAAGTACCGATTTAAAAACAAGTTTAAACGATGCACTTCGTGATTTTAATGTAAGTGTGTAAGTAATTACAGCACCATTAAGCTGCAACCGCGTAGGGCCGAATGATCCATTCGGCCAAAAACTTCAAAGCTGCCATCTGCGTAAACGGCGCCCACATCTTCTGTGGCAATAAACGAGCAGCTATGGATATTAGCGAGGTCAATAACCTGCAAAGTACCTCTCCCACTG
>CALLKA010000094.1 GCA_938008665.1 uncultured Bacteroidota bacterium | reverse complement strand
ATCTGATTTTTCCTGCATTAGAAATGCTTTTATAAATCCATCTATCTCCCCATCCATCACTGGTCCTACATTTCCAACTTCATAATCAGTGCGATGATCTTTGATCATTTTATAGGGATGAAAAACATAACTTCTTATTTGGCTTCCCCACTCTATTTTTTTCTTAGTGGCATTATTGGCATTCAGCGCTTCTTGTTTTTTACGCATTTCTGCTTCATACAATCTGCTCTTCAACATTTTCATGGCTAATTCTCTGTTCTCACCTTGCGTACGAGATTGTTGACATTCTACAATGATACCGGATGCATGTCTTAACCTTACTGCAGTTTCTACTTTATTTACGTTTTGTCCGCCCTTACCGCCACTACGATAAAACTCCCATTCGATATCTGCGGGGTTCACCATAATTTCAATGGTATCATCAATCAATGGATAAACATATACGGATGCAAAGGAAGTATGCCTCCTGGCATTGCTATCAAAAGGGGAAATTCGCACCAAACGATGCACCCCCGATTCTGCTTTTAAAAATCCAAAGGCAAATGGTCCATCAAATTGTATGGTAGCTGACTTTATGCCTGCACCATCTCCTTCCTGATAATCCAATGAACTTACAGTCCAACCTTGCTTTTCACCATACATGGTATACATGCGCAAAAGCATTTCCGCCCAGTCCTGACTTTCTGTACCACCAGCGCCAGGATTAATTTGCATCACGGCCGGTAACTCATCCTCTGGTTTATTTAATGTGCTTTTAAATTCAGCTTCTTCAATAGCTGTGATGGCTTTGTTATAGGCGTCCTGTGTTTCTTGTTCAGTGGCGTCGCCCCCTTTCCAAAATTCAAATAATACAATAAAATCTTCTAAGCTATTTTCAACTGCTTGAAAAAGATGAATCCAATATTCGTTTAATTTAATTTCCTTCATCGTGCCAGTGGCACGTGCATTGTCATCCCAAAAACCGGGAGATAAAGACAATTGTTTATCTGTAGCTACTTTATATAATCGATTATCGACGTCAAAGAAACCTCCTTAGGACACTTAACTGGTCCTTCATGCGCTTAATTTGTTCAATCGTCATGATCTAGTTTTAATAAATAAAAAAAAGTACTACAAGCCTCATAAGCCGGATTCTGTTTCTAAACTATCATTTATCTAGCCTTAACATTGCTGTTAAAGTCTTGCTGCCTACCCTGGAACTTGAACGAGTCGTTCTTAAGCGCTCCTTTACGTGGCATTACAGCACCCAAGGTTTACCCTATAAAGCAATTACTTGCAATATCTGTACGCTCTTACCGTACATTTTCACCTTTTCCTCTTGCGAGGTAGTTATTTTCTGTGGCACTTTCTCTGCCCCATTACTGGGACGCCGGCTATTCACCGGTGGGTTACCCTATGCTGTCCGGACTTTCCTTGGCAATTGCTTGCCACGATAGCTCGGGTTTGTAGTAGTGCAAAGGTAGTAAAATATAATTTGGTAAGATATGGTAAGTTCGCCTGGTAAATGGGCTTAAAATTGCGATAAAATGTCATGAACCGTGCATCAAACACAATTGATTGATTGATTGATTAATGAATGCCGCTAGTATTCAAAGAATACCTCAGTGGCGCCGAAACCATAAAAATCAGAATATTGGTTGATGAATCGATTAACCCCTTTTTTCATTTTTAATAATTCATGAATTTCCGCCTTTAATTTACCCTTACCCACGCCATGAATAAAGATCATAGATGGTAATTTATTTAAATGGGCTAACTCAAACCACTTTTCAAAAGCTTCTAATTGAATTTGGATAATTTCAGCATTGTTTAAATGACTATGCTTATCTATTAATTTTTCAATGTGTAAGTCAACCACCGACCGCGCAGCTGGTAAGTTTTGTTTTATTTTAGAAACATCGTATACCTTATACCCTGCATTACGCAAAACATCAATCGTTATATGATTGTCTTCGATTTTGTCTGGATACACTTCAAATAATGGATAAGAAATAGTTGTTTTTTGATGCTCCTTTAAATCCTCAATACGTTGAAATAATTGCTTAGGTTTTATTTTTACTTGGGTTTCAAAGTGATCCGCCTTTTTTTTATGTGGTTCAGTTAATGAAAAATCAATACTAAAACTTAAGCCATCATTCACCGATGAAAATGGAATGTCATGAATATAAAAGTCCGTATGTGGTGGTATGGAAGATGCAATTGAAAAATCGGGTTGACCAGAAAACATTTGATTGTAATCAAACTGATAGCTTACCCTGGTTCGATTGGATAAAAATATTTTTAAATTCTCCACCACTTCATCATTAAAATCATCCAGACTAAACTTGGGTATCAAATTCAAATGTACCCCGTCATCCTCCTTACTATCGTTTTTCTGAAGCTTCTCTTTGGGGATTTGATCTACGTAAATTTTTTGTGGTACTCTTTTTTCTTGGAATAATTTTTTCTCTGTAAATCGTTTATAATAGGGGAAATCTATTTGATCCATATAAGCCGGGAACTTAACACCCCTTACTTCAATCATGACCATTTTGTCATTCATGATATCAATGATGATACCTTCCTCATTACTATGCAATACTAATATCTCATCCCCGACCTGATACTTCATAATTCAAAAATTTACAAAACTCCCTCATCCTTTGCCAACAAACTTTTACGACGACCATAAAAAGAATAAAAAACCAACCCAATAGTCATCCAAATAAAAAACCACAACCAACTTACAGGTGGAATTTCTATCATTAAATACATACAACACATGGCGCCAACAATTGGGATGACCGAGTATTTACGAACAAAACTAAGTATAGCTACAATGATTAATACAAAGACAAAAATTAAATATAAAAATTCCTGATACCCTTCCGTTTGAATGGCCACAAATGCATTGGAAATACGATCAAGACCAAAATAAATGAATATTGCAGCCAAAACCGGGATAATGAATTGTCCATTGATATAAGGCAATTGAAAAGATTTCTTTTTAACATCAGACGATATTCTAGGTAAAACTAATACCCCAAAACAAACCAATACAAAGGCAAACAAAGTACCAATACTGGTAAGATCGGTCATACGACCAATACTCATAAATAAGGAGGGCACACCAACAAATAATCCAGTGACAATTGTAGCAAAGGAAGGTGTACCAAACTTCGAATGTACTTTTGAGAATTTCTTAGGCAATAACCCATCTCTACTCATACTCATCCATATTCTTGGTTGTCCCAATTGAAATACGAGTAATACACTCGTGGTCGCTACTACCGCACTGATTGAAATTATATATCCTACTTTATGCATTCCAATTTTTTCAAAAACAAACGCCAATGGATCATCTACTTTTAATAATGAATAGTTCACCATACCGGTAAGCACAAGTGCAATTAAAATATATAGCACCGTACAAATAAGTAAAGAATAAATCATCCCCTTAGGCAAATCTCTTTGCGGATCCTTACATTCTTCTGCGGTAGTTGATATAGCATCAAAACCGATATAGGCATAAAAGACAGCAGAGACCCCTGCTAATACCCCAGTAAATCCATTGGGCATAAACGGCGTCCAATTCGAAGTATCCACATAAAAGGAGCCTAAAACAATTACAAAAATGATAATGATGATTTTAAATATCACCATCGCATTCGTTGTTTTTTTACTTTCTGTGATCCCGCGATATACTAAAATGGTAATTAGAATAACAATTACAAAAGCTGGGATATTTAAGATCACTTTCCAGCTACCAATCATCGGAGCATTGGTGATTGCGTCATATCCAATACGAGCTAGTTTACTAAAGGTTTCCCTAG
>CALLKA010000093.1 GCA_938008665.1 uncultured Bacteroidota bacterium | reverse complement strand
AATAAAAAACAAGGTTTCTGATCAAGCGCATTCGTGTAAATAATTTAAAGCAAATATCAGATATGTGTATTAATTATCCTTATTAGACGCGCGCTTATATGAAAATAAAAGTATGAGCGGTCTATTATTGATCTAGAATGTCAGGACGGCGTTGTTGGGTTCGTTCAAGTGCTTGTTCTTGTCTCCAAGCTTCAATTTTTTTAGGATCACCCGATAATAAAATAGGAGGCACTTGTAAACCTCTAAATTCAAGAGGTCTTGAAAATACAGGCGGCGCCAGTAAGTTATCTTGAAAGGAGTCGGTCAATGCGGAAGTTTCATCATTTAATACCCCTGGTATAATACGACCTATCGCATCAACCAAAACGGCGGCGGCTAATTCACCACCACTTAATACATAATCACCAATGGAAATCTCGCGCGTAACATACAAATCTCGAATGCGTTGGTCAATACCTTTATAGTGACCGCAAATAATTAAAATTCTATTTTTAAGTGAAAGCGTATTTGCATCTTTTTGCTCCAATGTTTTACCATCCGGGGTCATAAAAATGATCTCATCAAATTTGCTTTCTGCTTGTAATTCGTCAATTGCGTTTGCTAATGGTTCGCACATCATCACCATGCCAGCGCCTCCGCCATATTGGTAATCATCCACCTGTCCATGTTTATTGATTGCCCACTTCCTAAGTGTATGTAATTTAATGGTAAGCAGTCCTTTCTCCTGCGCACGCTTCATCATGCTATGCTCAAAAGGGCTTGTTAATAATTCTGGCAAAACGGTTAAAATTTCAATGGTCATAGTGTAAAGATAAAAGAAACAAAATAGACACCTATTTTTTTCTATTAATGCTTCCTAAGTATTGCTATTATCCTAAGAGATCGCTTAAATCGCGACGGTCTTTTTTGGTAGGACGGCCAATTTTACTTAATCGCTTTCCAGTATGAAAGCTAGATGCCACTTGATTAACACGTTCCAATTCTTCAATGGGTGTAAGGTCGTCGTAATATTTAATGGCTTCTATATAGGCCATTCTTGTTTCCAGTAACCCAGTTACTTTAATGACCCAGTTTTTATGCTCCGTTCTGGCTTCATATTCGTCCCCTATGACTACTGCACGTGATGCTTTGACGGGTTCTCCTTTAATTTTAACGCGCCCTTTATCAATGGCTTCTGTTGCCTGACTTCTGGTTTTAAAAATACGGATACACCACAAGTATTTGTCTAATCTAACTTTTTGTTTCTCCGCTTTTTTTATGGTTTCTTGCCCCCGCATGTATTAGGATTTTTTTTCTGCAAAAAACTGATGAAAGTAAGGAATGGTTTCAATGCCTTTGTAAAAATTGACAATATCATATTTTTCATTTGGGCTATGCAAGTTATCACTGTCTAAACCAAAACCCATAAATACAATTTTTACATTTAATTCCTTTTCAAACAACGCACAAATAGGAATACTACCACCACCACGCACTGGAATAGGATCCTTTCCAAAAGTAGCAGCGATTGCTTTGGCTGCACTTTGATATTCGTGGGAATCAATCGGTGTAATATAGGGTTCCCCACCATGATGTTCAAATGCATTCACGGTAACAAATGCCGGCGCTATTTTTTTAAAATGCGCTAATATCATACTGGTAATTTTTTCAGAAGATTGGTTGGGCACTAGTCTGCAAGAAATTTTAGCAAATGCTTTTGAAGGTAACACTGTTTTAGCGCCTTCACCCATGTAACCGCCCCATATGCCATTTACTTCAAGTGTGGGTCTAATTCCCGTTCTTTCATTGGTGCTGTATCCTTTTTCACCCCAAAGTTGTTGAATGCCTAAATCTGTTTTGAATTCCGCTTCATCAAATGGCGCTTCGGCCATTTTTTTTCTTTCCGCGTCGGTGGAAGATATTACATCATCATAAAAACCTGGAATAGTGATATGGTTATTTTCATCATGACAGGATGCAATCATTTTTGATAAAATGGTGATAGGGTTGGCAACTGCACCACCATATACACCACTATGCAAATCACGATTGGGTCCAGTGACTTCAATTTCAATATAGCTTAATCCACGCACCCCAATATCAATTGACGGCGTATCCATGCTTATCATTGCAGTGTCACTTATTAAAATAACATCCGCTTTTAATAAGTCATGATGCGTTTTAACAAATTCTGCTAAATGTGGGCTGCCAATTTCCTCTTCCCCTTCGATGATGAATTTTATATTCGTACAAAGTGATTTTGTTTGCGTCATAATTTCTAATGCCTTTACATGCATGTAAAACTGCCCTTTGTCATCGCAAGCACCACGCGCGTAAATTTTACCTTCTTTTATTGTTGGATCAAAGGGGCTGCTATGCCATAGTTCCAATGGATCAGCAGGTTGTACATCATAATGACCATAAACGAGTACCGTTGGAAAACTGGGGTCTGTTATAATTTCACCATAAACAATAGGGTGTCCCGCTGTTTCATATATTTTTGTCACTGGCGCGCCTGCTTGTTTTAATGCTTGTTCCACTGCTTTTGCACAAGTATGCATATCCCCATTGTGTTCCGACTTTGCACTAATGCTTGGTATGCGTAATAAGTCTAAAAGCTCTGCTAAGAATCTATCTTTGTTTTGGTCTTGGTATTGTTTCCAGGGATTCATTTTGAATTAATTTTAATTAAGTATTTTATTTATTTCAATTCATATTTTTAAGCATAATTATTTGATAAACATGGGCGATAGACAAAACATTTTTCAAAAATTACACTAATTGATGTTTCAAATCTGATAATATATTCTCTCTATTCCATGCTAGTTTTTGTTTGAAAGGAGCACTTCGTTTTTCGCAATTTTCAATGGTACAAATTGCACAACTAAATGGCATACAACCATCGGTATGCACAAAAAATTCAACACTATCCCCAAATTTATTTTTTATCAATTTAGTAAATTCATCTACCGCAGCATGTGCCTCATTCACATTGAAATACCAAGGCACTGTTAAATGACAATCAATGTGCATTAATGCGCCATATTTAATTACCCTCAAATTATGTAAATCAATCCAGTTGGTATGTCGAGATAAATTTAATTCTTGTATAACCGCATCCAATAAAGCCATATCTGCTTCATCCATAATTCCAGCTAGTGATTCTCTAATAATTTTATAACCATTGTAGATGATCCATATACCCATGCCAATAGCTATGCTAGTATCAATGCCATTATACCCAGTATACAACACAAGTCCAATGCCAATAACCACGGCATAGGTAGTGAAACTATCTATTAATAAATGTTGTCCGCTAGAAGTGAGCGCTAATGAATTATTTTTTTTACCAATGGCTTTTGCAATTAATCCAGCAACCATGTTTAAAACAGCAGTAGATAGCAATACCCAAATACCATTGTCTAAGTTGTGTAAACTACTTGGTTCAAAAAAAGTAATAATGGACTCATACAAAATAATTCCACCTGCGGTTATAATTAAACTTCCTTCAAAAGCGGACGATACAAATTCTGCCTTACCATGACCATAGGGGTGGTCTTTGTCTTTGGGTTTTGAAGCTACATAAAGGCTGTATAATCCAATCAACCCAGCCATTACATTTACAATACTTTCCAAAGCATCCGACAGTACGGATAAGGAATGGGTCATATAGTAAGCAACAAATTTAAGTACAAACAAAACGATACTTAAACTAGTAACAAAAAATTGAATCTTTAAATTTTGTTTTGATTTTTGCACTTATGGGAAATTGATAAAAAATAATTATACTAATGTAGGGTTGCGCTTTCAACTAATTAATGATTTGCCTCATCGTATCTTTTTTGTACAAATTCCCAATTCACCAAATTCCACCAATTGTTGATATAGTCAGGGCGCTTATTTTGATATTTTAAATAATAAGCATGTTCCCAAACATCCAAACCTAGAATTGGAAATCCTTTCACTTCCGCAATATCCATCAATGGGTTATCTTGATTAGGCGTAGAACTTATTGCTAAGCCGCCTTCTTTTTTAACAATCAACCATGCCCAGCCACTTCCAAATCTTGTTTTTGCAGCATCGCCAAAAGCAGTTTTGAATGTGTCAAAGGAGCCAAAGGTTTTTGTAATTGCGTCAGCTAAAGTTCCAGACGGCGCAGTTGCTGGGGCCGGCTTCATTAATTGCCAGAATAGTTCATGGTTATAATGACCACCTGCATTATTGCGCATTTTAGGACTATAGTGTGAAATATTTTTTATCAAATCGGTGAATGCCATTTGGGTAGTATCGACTTTTTCAGCCACACAAGCATCTTTCAAATTGGTCGCGTAAGTTGCTGCATGTTTTGTGTAATGAATTTCCATGGTCATCGCATCAATAAAGGGCTCTAATGCATTAAAAGCATAAGGCAACGGGTGTTGCTGAAAGGCCGTTATATCCAAATTTTTATTTGCAAATGATGACATTATAGGCATAGCTGCAATGGCCATACCCGCTTTACCAGATGTTTTAATAAACTGGCGTCGATTTTGGGTTGAATTTGACATGATTTTATTTTTTAAAGTACTTACGTAAAGTTACTTTAATTGGTTGTAAAAGTCGGTAGTAAAATTCCTGGTTAAATAGCTGGGAATCACGCATGGCCTTATAAATTAAAAACAAACCAATGGGGACTAAAATCATGGATGATAACCACATGCCACTGTATACCGACCATTGTCCTGACTTAGCTAGCTTTTCGCCAAAATTGTTAAATAGAAAAAAGAATACAAAAAAGATAATTGCAGAAATCATAGGGGTTCCCAAGCCTCCTTTTCGGATAATGGAACCGAGCGGTGCACCGATTAGAAAGAGTACTAAGCATGCAAAAGACAAGGTGAATTTTCGATGCCATTCAATACTATGTATGGCTACTGCGTTTTTATTTTCAGTATAAATTTGCCCTAGCATTTTAAAATTATTATCAATGGAAGACAATTGATAGCCCGCCGCTTCACTCACACCCACTGCAACGGAATCCGGTATCATTTGGGCTAATTTTTTTATTGGCGTTTTCAATTTATTTTTGCCAAATAATTGGGTGCTGTCTTTGTATAACAAAAAACGTAAGTAGGGGGTCAACTCTTGTTCTGTTCTTTTTACAAAAAAACTATCCATATTGGAAATAGAATCAATCGCTTTACCTAATTGTCGAACACTCAACATTTTTGGATCGTATAAAATATCGTTTGATTTGTTGAGTTGAAAGCTTTTTAAGTCAAATACCTTTTTATATTCTTTAAAATAGAGTCTGGTAAATTCAGTATTAGTAGTGGATCTAAGGCCTCTTTCCTGGTATCGCCATCCGTTGTACATGATAAATTCTAAAAACTTTTTATTCGAGGATACACGCATTACGCCTGATTCTGCAATTAAGTAGTTGTCTTGCAATCCATATCTTTTCTCAAAAATTACAATGTTATGTATAATACTATCGTTCGCTTCTTTTTTCCCTAATTTAATAACATAGCCATCTATCTTATCATAAAAAACACCTTCTTTTAAATCAATAGCGGGCTTGGCGACAATAATTTCATATTTTAAATTGGTGAGTTTCATTTGCGTTACCGGAATGATATTATTCGCAAACAAAAAAGCAAGTCCGGCTAATAAAACGGCAAATAAAAATAAGGGACGCATAAAGCGCGTCAATGGAATACCTGCGGCTTTTATTGCAACCAGTTCAAAGCTTTCGCCTAAATTACCAAAAGTCATAATGGACGAAAACAACAATGCCAAAGGAAGAGCAGTGGTGAAAGTACTTACAGACACTAGTCCAATTAATTCTATAATGGTGATAAAGTCAAGTCCTTTACCTACTAAATCATCAATGTACAACCAAAAAAACTGCATCGTTAACACAAATATACAAATGGCCAATGCAGCCAAAAACGGCGCAATAAATGCGCGCAGAATTAGTATGTCTAATTTTTTGAACAATGTTAAAGTACTAGCTAGCTACCACCAACGCGATGAAATAGCTCTTTAATTTGATATTCCCAAAGTTGGCTTTGGTCTTTAATTTCATTTTTTTCAGCAAAATCCTTGATAATTAAAATGGTCTGATTTGAGATTTCGGTTTTCTCAATTCTGAATTCAAAATATTCATTTTTATCACTATGAAGCCATTTGAATTTGATGAATTTATCTGCTTCTTGGTCTAATAATTCAGCCTTATCAGGTACACCACCATTCCATGAAAAACTAAAAACGTTTTCCCATTCGTCCACTTTATCAGCAAACCATTCTTGTAAACCAGATGCAGTGGATAAAAACTCAAATAATATATTAGGTGAGCATCTCACAGGAAATTCAAGTGTAAATAATTGTTTCTTACTCATATAAAATCGAATGCCGCTTTAATTTGGGCTCGTTAGTTGCAATGATATTAAATAATTGGTAGGTTCCAAGTATTTTTTTTGTTAATTCATTCACACCTTTTTAAGGCAGCACAGAATATTTTCTAAATTCGGTATAAGTAATTGATAATCATATTATTGTGAAAACTTAAAATATAGCTAAAGTTCATAAAAAAAATAATCAATTCGCCTTATTAACTTAAACAACACTCAAAGTGATGGCCTATATTTGCAGCCCATAATGATTTGTGTATGTTTAATAGTTTGAGTGAAAAATTAGAATCGGCGTTTAAGCACCTTAAAGGTCAGGCGCGTATTAATGATTTAAATGTGGCGAATACCTTAAAGGATATTCGTAAGGCATTGTTAGATGCGGATGTCAATTTTAAAATTGCAAAGGAATTTACAGATAAGATTAAAGATAAGGCCATTGGCGAAAAGGTAATTAATGCAATTAGCCCTGGTCAATTGATGGTTAAGATAGTACAGGATGAATTAACCACATTGATGGGATCATCTGCTTCTTTATTGGATTTGTCTAAAAGCCCTACCGTTATTTTAGTTGCAGGTTTACAAGGAAGCGGAAAAACTACTTTTTCAGGAAAATTAGCAACTTATTTAAAAGCGCAAAAAAAATCGCCCTTATTAGTTGCTGCAGATATCTATCGTCCTGCTGCGATGGATCAATTAACTGTATTAGCAGAACAAGTTGGGGTAGATATATTTGTCGAAAGAGAAAATAAAAATGCCGTTTCGATTGTACAAAATGCATTGGTATATGCAAAAGCAAATAATAAAAATGTAATCATTGTTGATACAGCGGGTCGTTTGGCAGTGGATGAAGTAATGATGAATGAAGTAGCTGATATTAAATCTGCTATCCATCCACAGGAAATTTTATTTGTTGTAGATGCAATGACAGGGCAGGATGCAGTGAATACTGCCAAAGTGTTTAATGAGCGATTAGATTTCACGGGTGTGGTATTAACCAAGTTAGATGGGGATACAAGAGGAGGTGCTGCCCTGTCAATTAAATACACTGTTGATAAGCCGATCAAGTTTATGAGTAGTGGTGAAAAAATGGACACCTTAGATATTTTTTATCCCGACAGGATGGCGCAAAGAATTTTGGGGATGGGAGATATTAGTTCTTTGGTTGAAAAAGCACAGGCGCAATTTGATGAAGCAGAAGCAAAAAAATTAGAGAAAAAAATTAGAAAAAATCAGTTTGATTTTGAAGATTTTTTAACCCAAATACAGCAGATAAAAAAGATGGGTAATATCAAAGATTTAATGGGCATGATTCCGGGTATGGGAAAAAGTTTGAAAGATGTAGACATTAACGATAATTCATTTAAGGGGGTCGAAGCCATCATTCAATCAATGACAGTATTGGAACGTCGGAATCCAGATTTACTTTCACCCAGTAGAAAGCAAAGAATTGCGAAAGGGTCGGGTAAGGATATTGGAGAAATTAATGCGTTCATTAAGCAGTTTGACCAAATGAAACAGATGATGAAGCAAATGTCTGGAGGGATGATGCCTGGTAAAATGCCCGGTTTAAGAAGGTAACTAATTGATTATCAGTATAATTAATGATTTATTTTAGGAATAAGCACCATTTTCCATCATTTTATATTATCTTCGCGTCTTATTAACCCTATTTGTTAACGCCAATAAATATCTATTTAACATGGCAGTAAAAATGAGACTACAGCGTCATGGTAGTAAAAAAAGGCCTTTCTACTTTATAGTAGTAGCCGACGGACGCGCACCAAGAGATGGTAAATTCATCCAAAAAATTGGTACTTACAATCCTTTAACAGTTCCTGCGACTATCCAATTGGATCGTCAAAAAGCTTTAGAGTGGTTAAACAAAGGTGCACAACCTACAGACACGGTTCACCGTATTTTATCTTTCAAAGGAGTTCTTTATTTAAAACACTTATTACGTGGTGTTAAATTAAACTTATTTGATGAGGCAACTGCGATGGCTAAGTTTCAAACTTGGTTTGCTGAGCATGAAGCGAATGTAGCGAGCAAGAATGATGCACACAAAAAAGCACAAGCTGCTAAAAAAGTGTATGTTCCAGTTGTGAAGAAAGTAGCTGAACCTGTTGCGGAAGCACCAGTTGCGGAAGCTGAACCAGTAGCTGCTGATGAAGCACCTGCTGCAGAAGAAACACCAGCTGCAGAATAATTTAAAATTAATCTAGCTTTAATAAAGCCCCTGGTTCCGTTTATCGGTATCGGGGGTTTTTTGTAAACAATACTTATCAAAAAAATCAGGCATAATCCAATTGTTCTGTTTCGAATAATTAGTTTTGTGTTTGCAACATTTAAAACAATACCATGAGCGAATATATACATATCGGAAAAATTGTGGCGGCGCATGGTATTGGTGGGCAAATAATCATTGAACATGCATTAGGTAAACCCATCAACTTTAAAGGCATTGACGCCATCTTTGTTGAAAAAAATACAGCCAGCTTTATACCTTATTTTATTACATCCGCTGTTGCAAAAACAGATACTTTAACCCATTTACAAATAGAGGGTATTCAAAATAGGGAAGCCACTCAAATTTTAATCAGCAAAAAAGTGTGGCTACCACAAGCGGAGTTTCAGCAGTTGGTGGATAAAAGTTCCCCTTTGGCTTTATTAGGTTATATGGTCAATGAAAATGGTATTGATTTAGGGCAGGTGCTCGAAGTTATTGAGCAACCGCATCAGTTAATGTTAACCATATTATACCAAGGTCAGGAAGCCTATATACCTTTACATGAAGAAAGTTTAAAGGGAGTGGATCACGCAAAAAAAACGGTCACGGTTTCGCTCCCGGATGGCTTGTTGGATTTATATAGCACCGCATCGGAATAGCCACAAAATAAATTTAAATTTTTTTACACAAAAGTCTACTAAATTAGTAGGAAATACATATCTTTGTATTCTCACTATAAAAAAACAGCATTATGAGTTTAAGATTAGGGGATATTGCGCCCGATTTCAAAGCAAAAACAAATATTGGAGACATCAGCTTTCATGAATACCTTGGCGATAGTTGGGGAATTTTATTTTCACATCCTGCTGACTTTACACCTGTATGTACTACCGAATTAGGCCGCACTGCAGCATTGCAAGAAGAATTTGCGAAACGCAATGTAAAAGTTTTAGCGCTCAGTGTGGATGGCGTTGAAAGCCATAACAAATGGATTAGTGATATTAATGAAACACAACATGTGCATGTGGGATTCCCAATTATCGCAGATGAGGATAGAGCAGTGGCTAACGCCTATGATATGATTCATCCAAATGCTTCAGAAACTTTCACAGTTCGTTCTTTGTTTATTATTGGACCAGATAAAAAAGTAAAATTATTTATTACCTATCCCGCTTCCACTGGGCGAAATTTTGTTGAAGTGTTAAGAGTGATTGATTCTTTGCAGTTGACAGCCAATTATAGTGTGGCTACCCCTGCGAATTGGAAAGATGGAGAAGATGTGATTGTGGTACCAGCCATAAAAACAGAAGATGCTTTAGTTAAATTCCCCAAAGGCTTGAATATAGTAAAACCTTATTTGCGTTATACGCCACAACCGAATAAATAAATGGGGTGTAATTACTAAATGTATGTAAGGTAATGAACGCCTCAGTAAAGCGTTGTTGATTTTGTTCCTCAAAATAAATAATGCTTACAGTGTGTCACTGTTGTTGCGAGTCAGCTACCTTTCTTTTAAAATCCCTTTCTCTGAAATTTCAGCGAAGGGGATTTTATTTTTCACTATTCCATTTATCCAACTGCTTTAAAGTGGCAGCAAGATCCTTTGGAATGGGCGCTTCAAATTGGTAGTTCTTTCCATTTAATTCAAATTGTAATGTATGCGCATGTAAAGCTTGTCTTGCCAATAAGGGGCGTTCTTCTTCCTCCGCTTTACTTAATTTAAAATTTTTCTTTTTTATGGAAGATAATAATAGCTTTTCACCATCACCATAAATATCATCTGCGACAATAGGATTGCCCAAATGTTGTGCATGAATTCTAATTTGATGTGTACGCCCTGTATGAATTTGAAAGGATACCCAGGCATATCTTTTATAATATTTGAGTACCTCATAACTTGTTTGTGCAGCTTTACCTTTGGCATGGGTCACCATTTGCCCTTTTTTGCCAGGATGTTCCATGATGGCTTGATCAATGGTTCCATTTTGTGGCGGACGACCCATCACCAATCCGAGGTATTTTTTTTCAATTGTACGTCCTTCAAACAAAGTGCTTAATTCTTGGTGTGCCTCGGCATTTTTTGCGAATAAAATTAAACCACTCGTGTGTTGGTCTAATCGATGCACCGTAAATATGGCAGGATATTTTTCCTGTAATAATGATTTAAGAGAAGCCTCTTTGCCAAATCGATCAGGGATACTAAATAAACCGGCGGGCTTATTTAGTACAATCATGTCATCATTTTCAAATAATATATCTATCATTAAAGTACAGGCTGTTAAAAGGAGTAGTAGGATTAATTTTCTTTTGCAGACTTTCTAGTAAATGATTTATTCATAAATTTTAAAAGGCGTACTTCTTTTTCTGCTAAAAAACGCCATTTACCACGGTCTACATTTTTCTTAGTAAGGTTTGCGAACATAACGCGGTCCAAATGTCTTACATCATATCCTAAGTGTTCAAATATGCGTCTTACAATTCTATTACGTCCACTATGAATTTCAATACCAATGACATTTTTGGAAGTGTTGGATAAATAACTCACCGCATCTGCTGCAATAAATCCATCTTCTAATTCAACCCCTTTTGCAATGGCTTCCAAATCCGCCTTGGTTACTGGCTTGTCTAGCGTTACTTCGTAAATCTTTTTTATTTCATAAGAAGGATGGGTTAATTTTTGTGCCAAATCCCCATCATTCGTTAGTATTAAAACTCCAGTCGTATTTCTATCTAGTCGACCTACTGGAAACATCCGTTGTGTGGTTGCATTTTTAATAATATCTAAAACTGTTTTTCTACCTTCAGGATCATTCGCAGTACATATGTAATCCTTTGGTTTATTTAATAATATATAAACAGGAGTTACTTGTAATTGCAACACTTTCCCTTTTAATCTTACTAC
This sequence comes from uncultured Bacteroidota bacterium, assembly GCA_938008665.1. Lineage (GTDB taxonomy): Bacteria > Bacteroidota > Bacteroidia > Chitinophagales > Chitinophagaceae > Sediminibacterium. The sequence continues at coordinate 15,449 of CALLKA010000093.1, read as the reverse complement.
ATCTTTGTATTGTACTTTATAACCGGGCTCCAAAATAGTATCACCATTGATAGTAACATGTCCCGATTTTACCATGGCTGCGGCTTCACGTCGACCAGAAATACCCGCATGTGCAATGTACTTATTCAATGGCATTTGTTCATAAGGGGTATCAGCTGCTGCATTTACTTTACCAATGGAAGCGGTTCTTTTTTCATCTGCTTTATCCATGGAAGCAGGTGTTCTTTTATTCGTTGTTGGACGGGCTGTTGTTGGACGTGTTGTATGAGAAGGCGTTAGTTCCCCATATTTTGGCGGGGCGTCTTGAAAACTTTTTCGAGTGCTTGGCTTTTTTTCATAGCCAGTTGTTTTTTTTGCATAGGGCCCCTTTGTATACTTTTCTTTCGGCGGATCGGTTACAATCCCTCTTGCTTTATCAATTTTTCTTTGTCTTGCAGCTTCGCCCATAGCCCTTGATTCCGCTTTGGCTTTTTTCTTATCCTGTCTTATATTTTCTTTGACAGCGCTTCCCTTTTTTTTAAGAGAAAATTTATCAAAATTATCAGTTCTATTTTTTTTCATTGTGCCGTACTATTAAAAATTATCCTTGTTAGCAAGCTGTCCGCAAGCGGCATCAATATCCTTGCCACGGCTTCTTCTTACCCTAACATTTACCCTATTTTTTTGTAATGCGGTTACAAAATTTTCAAATCCATCTTCATCGGGTTTGTCAAATGGAAATTTATCAATCGGATTGTATTCAATGACATTAATTAAGTCCGCAGGAACTTGGCGGTATATTTTTGTTAATTCAACAACATCTCTTTCACTGTCATTAAAGTCTTTAAACAAAATGTATTCAAATGTAATTTCGCTGCCCGTTTTTTTATAAAAATAATTAAGGGCTTGAATTAATGCCTCAATGTTATTGCTTTCATTGATCGGCATAATTTCATTGCGTTTTTTATCATTAGCGGCATGCAAGGATAAGGCTAATTTGAAACGTACTTGATCATCTCCTAATTGTTTAATTCCTTTGGCAACGCCAGCTGTTGAAACGGTGATTCTTCTTTGACTCATGCCCAACCCATCCTTTGCTGAAATTCGTTCTATTGCTTTTAAAACATTTTTGTAATTCAACAAGGGCTCACCCATACCCATAAATACAATATTCGATAATGATTTTTCATGGTGTATTTCACTTTGCTGATTAATCATGACCACCTGATCATAAATTTCATCATAGCTTAAATTTCTTTTGCGTTCCATATATCCAGTGGCACAAAATTTGCAGCTTAAGCTACAACCAATTTGAGAGGAAACGCATGCGGTTTTACGCTCACTTGTGGGAATTAATACACCTTCAATCATATGATGATCAAAAGTTTCAAATCTGGTTTTTAATGTACCATCCTCACTTAATTGTGTCGTATTTAAGGTAAGGGCAGGAAGCGTAAAATTGGCTTCCAACTGCTGACGAAGGTCCTTACTAAGGTTGGTCATTTCGTCAAAGCTATGCGCATGCTTTTGCCACAGCCATTCGTGTATTTGTTTTACGCGAAATGATTTTTCTCCTAATTGTCCTATAAATCGTTCAATGTCAGCGATTTCGAGTTGTCTGATATTAACTTTAGTATGCTCCATAATGCAAAGATACTTGATCGTTTTTGTATCCTTTTATTTCTTTTTTTGAAGCTTTTTTGACGGAAATCACCCCAATTTTAGTGGGGCCGATTTTTAGCCAGTAATTTATTGATGACTTAACATCATTTTTTTCAAAATTGCATCCTAATTATCCTAAATTTGGTATTCAATTTATTGAATTATTAAAAAAATGACCAACTATGAAAAAGATGTTATTGATGGGTATTGTGTTTTTAGGAATATTTGTAACTGTGCAAGCACAGGATAGCCCACTTAAAGAGTACCTAGGTAAATATACTTTTGCTGAAGGAAGTCCCGTGACAGAAGTGGTGTTGACCATTCAGGATTCAGTCTTGATTTCTTCATCATCTGTGGGTTCATTTCCATTAGAGAAAAAAGGAGTCGATACTTTTTATTTAGCTGCGTATGATGCGTTAGTGATTTTTAAAAGAGATGCTAATAGTGTCGTGGAAGGTGTTGGCATCAATGTACAAGGCATGGAGTTGATTGGCAAAAAATCAGCAGCTTCAAGTGCAATCAAACAAGACTTTTATTTTGAAGACCAAATTTGGGCAGATAAATTATACAACTAAAATTGGTAATCCATTAGCGCTTCAAATGTAATTGTATCTTGTTGACCTGAATTTAAATTTTTAACAGTACATTTTTTAGCAGCCAATTCATCACTACCAATTATAACAATGGTAGGTATATTTTTTTTCTCAGCATATTTAAATTGCTTGTCAAACTTACTTTTCTCAGGGTAAATTTCGCAAGCAATTTTTTTATTTCTAAGTGGCATCATCAATTGATAGGATTGCATCGCCTCATTTTCACCCAAATTGAAAAACAATACCTGTGTGGCTTGTTCAACGGATGCAGGAAATAAGTTTTTTTCTTCCATCACATCATAAATACGGTCAACACCAAAGCTAATACCAACACCAGGTATATTAGGGACACCAAACAAACTTGTTAAATCATTGTAGCGACCACCACCGCCAATACTGCCCATTTGCGCATCTTTGGCCTTAACTTCAAATATAAGGCCAGTATAATAATTTAAGCCGCGCGCTAATGTAAAGTCGGCAACCAAATGCTTGGCCATGCCCGTATTGTTATGGTAATTTAATACATAATTCAATTCGGCTATCCCACTTTGTCCAGCTGCATTGTCACCCAATAAGGCTGCTAATTTTTTTAATTTTTCTTCATTGCTTCCTTGAATATTCAAATAGGTTTGAATGGTTTCTTGTTGTGCAGGTGTAAATCCTTTGCTACTTAATTCAACTTGCACTTTTTCCCAACCTATCTTATCTAATTTGTCAATGGCAATAGTTAGGTCAATCAATTTTTCGCTACCGCCACAAATTTCAGCAAGTGCTAATAAAATTTGTCGATTATTTATTTTTATTTCAACTGGTAAATTTAATTTTTCAAATGCGGTAACATACAACGCTACCAAATCAACTTCATTTAACAAACTTTCACTTCCAACAATATCAGCGTCGCATTGATAAAATTCACGGTATCTTCCTTTTTGTGGACGATCTGCACGCCATACTGGCTGAATTTGGTAACGTTTAAAAGGGAAAGTTAATGCGCCATGATTCATGGCTACATATCTTGCAAACGGAATTGTTAAATCATATCGTAATGCGCGTTCCGTAATTTGAGTAGTGCTTTTGCCTGCTAAAATTTTATCAAAGCCTTCTAGTGTTTGTTCTTTTTTTTGCGGATTATCTAATCCGTTATTTAAGATTTTAAAAATGAGTTTGTCCCCTTCCTCTCCATATTTACCCATTAAGATGTCTAAATTTTCCATGGCGGGCGTTTCCAACGGTGTAAACCCAAAAGATTCAAATACGCCACGTATGGTTTGAAAAATGTATTGGCGTTTTTGTACCGTTATGGCATTAAAATCACGGGTACCTTGTGGCAAAGATGGCTTGCTCATGCTGTCAAATTTATAGGTAAAGATAAATTTTTAAATTCATCCTATATTAATTGTTTAAATTGTGGTTTTAAATTAAAAATATGGAAGACTTTAATCATTCAAGTAATCATACCAGGAATAATTCAAGAGATAAGTCAGAAAGGTCCTACCGACTTTTTAAAAGTATATATGATTTTAGTATGGCAGCGCTTATTTTAGGCTGTGCCGTATTAATGTTGGGCGCCAAATGGTTCAAATTAGATCAAGTGTTGAATGTAGATGCCGAGTTTCGGACCATTTTTGGGGGTATGTGTTTGTTGTATGGGGGATTTCGGTTATACAGGGGCTTTAAAAAAGAATACTAACCTGCCCATTTTTTTAAATTAATTATTTTCAAGTATGCGTAAAATATTTATACTTTTTGGGGGCTTCATTTTGCTTGTTGCATGTAATAGTTCGACAACTAACATACCTATTGAAACCACCAGTGAAGGAGAAATTAATATTTCAGTTGAAGAAAGCTTTAAACCGATTATAGAAGAACAATTAAAAGTGTTTAATTCAAGTTATCCAAAGGCGAAAATTCATGTGTATTATAAGTCCGAAATTGAGTGTTTAAAGGACCTTACAGCCGATAGCACGCGAATGATTATTATTACAAGGGGCTTGGAAAAATCAGAACAAACAGGATTTAAAAACCAATTAGGATATGCGCCAACTTTTGGTATTTTGGCATATAATGCGATCGCGGTATTGGTACATAAATCAGCCAAGGACACCCTATTTACATTAAAGCAATTAGGTGATAAATTAAAGGGAGTGGATCCACAAGAAGTGGTCATGGATGGCAATAATTTAACTGGAATAAATCGTTTTTTAAAAGACAGTTTATTAAAGCAATCTGCGTTTGGCAAAAATGTGCATGGGGCCAATGGATCTGCTGATGTGATTTCTTATATTAAGAATAATAGGAATGCTATTGGATTTCTGGGATTGAATTGGGTGGGGGACAAATACGATCCAAAGCAGGTTGAAAATCAAAAGCAAGTAAAAACCGCAATGGTTGAATGTAGTTTGTGCGAGGAAACTGGGACATATGCCCAACCTTCTCAAGCGACCATCGGTCGCGGGCAATATTCATTATCATTACCAATTTATTATATTTTAAAGGAAAATGCACCTGGTTTAGGGTCGGGTTTTTTAAATTTTTTAAGCCTAGAACGTGGACAACTCATATTTAAAAGAGCCTTTTTGGTGCCTGCAAAAATGGGGTTTAAAAAAAGAAACGGACTGTTGAATTAGTACCGCTTATAAAAACTAACATTTTGTAGTACAATTATCCATTAATTTAGGTGGAATTTCAGGTAAAATTTGATATTTTCACCTTCCGAATTTATAATTTGAATTAAATTTAAGGATCCAGAATTTTTAAAAAGTAAAGTGATGAAAAAATTGGTTTTATTATCAGTAAGTGTGGTTTTAGCTTTGTCAAGTGTACATGCACAGGTAGTTCCGGTTTCTCCTTTGGCAGAGGGGGTGAAGTTGTTGAATTATGAAAAAAATAAGTCTGCCTTGGCCTTTTTCAAGGAAGCCTTAGATAAAAATCCAGCCAATACGGAAAATATTTTTTGGTATGGTGAAGCGGTTTTAGCGGAGCAAGGTTCTGGTATGCCAAGTGATACGACTATAAAAAAAGCCAAAGCAATTTTTCAACAAGCAATGCAAGCAGCTGGAAATGATCCTTGGCTATTAGTAGGTATGTCACACGTACAATTATTAGAAGGAGCAGATGCAAATGCAGTGAAGCAAAATTTAGAAGTTGCCTTGACCACTACTTTACTGACAAAAGGTAAATTTAAAGGCAAACCAAATCAAGATATTGTAAATGCGATTGGTTATATACACGCTGAAATCCCTAGTAATGTTGGAGATCACAGATATGCAATTGATAAATTAAAGGAAACTATTTCTGCATATGAATCAATGGTAAGCCCTAACTTATTTATTAATTTAGGCATTAACTATTTAAAATCGGGTGGTGAAAATGGGGGTGAAGCGGTGACTGCATTTCAAGAGGCAATCACACGTGATCCAAAAAATGCTTTCCCTTATTACAGAACTGGAAGGGTATATCAAACACAAAGTAATAAGGAGTCATTTGATGAATATTACAGCAAAGCAATTGCAGCTGACCCAAGTTTTCCTCCAGTTTACTTCGCTTTATATTCCTATTATGCTGATCTTAATACACAGAGCGCAACAGAAACCGCAAAAGTGAACTTAGATTTATTTTTAAAATATGCGGATAAGGATCCCTCCTTAGACATTTTTAATGCGGATTATCTATTTCGTGCTGGACAATATGATGCTTCATTAGAAAAAGCAAAAGCATTAGAAGCGTCCATTGGTGTTGCGGCTTTACCTAGATTAGGGGTGTTATTGGCATACAATTATGATCGTAAAGGTGACTCAGTGCAAGCAAAAACATATATAGAAAATTTCATGAGTAAAAGTGCTGCAGATAAGATAGTCACAAGTGATTACGAATTAGCGGTTAGAATTATATCTCGTTTTAGCGGAAACCAGGTCGCTTTAGCTACATTATTAGAAAAAGCAATTGCAGCTGATACAGCAAAAGTAAATAAGCTTAAATATTATAAGCTAGGGTATGAAATGTTAGAAAAAGCTAATATGTATTCCGATGAGTTAAAATGGTATGCGAATTATTCTGCTTTAAGAGGTATTAAGGATGAAGTATATTATTATAAAACAGCAAGTATTGCCGCAAATGCAAAGGATGGACCTACTACAAAAGCAATTTCAATGGAATATATCACGGCCTTCCCTGATAAACCAAATGGGTATTCATTTAATGTGAAAGCAGCTAGATTATTGGATACGGCAAACAATTTAGGGGTGCTTTTTGAAGCTGTCACCCTACAAAATCAGTTTTTGTCTAAGGATATGACAAAAAACAAGCAGGCCATGGTCAACAACTTTTATACTATGATGGGGTATTATAATGAGACCAAAGCATATGAGCAAGCAATTGCAATGTGTGACAAGGTTTTAGAGCTTATTCCAGCGGAGCCACAAACCTTAAAAATCAAGGAAAGTTTGACTAAAAACTGGGAAATCATTAAAAAAATGCAATCTGGTGGTAGCCAAAAAGCGGCCACAGATACTACGCAAATTAAAAAAGGATAAGCCCTGGATTTAGAACCAAAGGACTGTTAAAAAATAATTGAAAATTACTCCCCATTTATGGGGAGTTTTTCGTTATATGAGCTATCCTTTGTGTATTTTTGCAAATCCAAAACATAGTGTATGAATTTGCCACTGTATTTGATGTCGGCTAATGAAATAAACAGCGCTACTACTTACTTACCTATTGCCTTACAATTATTGTTCGCGGCCAGCTTTGTCGGCTTCATGATTTTAGTTTCAAGTTGGGTAGGTCCTTTTCGAAAAACAACGGATAAATTAGAAAGTTTTGCCAGTGGTATTGAATCGCATGGGGATGCAAGATCACCTATGGCCGTGAAGTATTTTTTAATTGCGATACTATTTGTTTTGTTTGATGTGGAGGTCATCTTTTTTTATCCCTATGCTGTCAATTTTAAAGAGTTGGGTTGGAACGGTTTTTTTGAAATTGTATTATTTGTTGCTTTCTTTTTAGTTGGCTTTATATACATCATCAAAAAAGGAGCATTAAAGTGGGAAGACTAATCATTATAAATATTTAATCAACAATATGCGTCCAGTTCGATTTAATTTAAATCCAAAAGAAGCTGAAATTGCAGATGCAATTTCAATGGGAAAGGCACCAGATGGTGTTCCTGGTGATGGGTTTTTCGCAACACAATTAAGTTCGGTCGTAGGATTGGCTCGAAAAAATTCTTTATGGCCATTGCCATTTGCCACTTCTTGTTGTGGGATTGAATTTATGGCAACCATGGCATCTCATTATGATTTATCTCGTTTTGGTTCAGAGCGTGTTGGCTTTTCACCACGTCAGTGTGATTTACTTATGGTGATGGGAACTATTGCAAAAAAAATGGCACCAGTGTTACGTCAAGTATATTTACAGATGGCTGAGCCAAGATGGGTAATTGCAGTGGGCGCTTGCGCTTCCAGTGGTGGTATTTTTGATACCTACAGTGTTTTGCAAGGAATTGATCAAGTAATACCAGTGGATGTGTATGTACCTGGTTGCCCTCCTCGTCCCGAAGCGATTATTGATGGTTTTATGAAAATACAAGATTTAGTAGGGCAAGAAAGTATACGCCGTCGAAATAGTGAAAAGTATCGAGATTTATTAAACAGCTATGGCATACAATAAAATAAATTAAAACAGTACCGCATTTATAATGGCTTTAACCAACACCTATATACAAGAAAAATTAGTTGAAAAATTCAACGACCAAGTATTTCAATTTTCTACTGATTCGGGAATACTGTCTTTTGAGTCGGCTGCGGAAAATAATTTAAAAGTATTACAATTCTTATACGAGGAGTCTAGCTTAGGGTTTACTTTTTTAACGGATTTGTGTGGCGTAAATTATCCTGATAACAAAGGCGCTGAATTAGTGGTGGTGTATCATTTGCATAATTTTATTGAGAATATCCGTATTCGATTCTCCATTGCAGTGCCAATAGCCAAGCCTGATGTGTTTACTGCAACCAAATTGTTTGAAAGTGCCAATTGGATGGAGCGAGAAACCTATGATTTTTTTGGGATCAATTTTATTGGGCATCCTAATTTGAAACGCATTTTAAATGTGGATGAAATGGATTACTTCCCATTAAGAAAGGAATTTCCTTTGGAAGATCAAACGCGCATTGATAAGGATGATGAGATGTTTGGAAGAGGGTAGAAAAAAAATAAATTAAGAACAGAGAATAAATATATTAATGGAACAACATAGTCATATCACATTACCAAAAGGGTCAATTGAAAAAACAACGACCACTTTAAATATTGGGCCAACGCATCCGGCTACACACGGTGTGTTTCAAAATATTATGGAAGTGGATGGAGAACGTGTGGTTTCGACGGAACAAACGGTGGGTTATATACATCGTGCTTTTGAAAAATTAGCAGAACGCAGACCTTTGTATCAAATTACGCCAATTACAGATCGTTTAAATTATTGTAGTAGCCCGATTAATAATATGGGCTGGCATATTACTTGCGAGCGTTTTTTAAAAATTGATTTGCCTAAGCGTGTCGACTACTTGCGTGTAATTATCATGGAATTGTCGCGTATATCAGATCACTTAATTTGTAATTCGATTGTTGGAGTTGATACAGGAGCTTATACTGGATTTTTGTACGTAATGCAATACCGCGAATTGATTTATGAAATTTATGAAGAAGTTTGCGGCTCTCGACTTACGACCAATATTGGACGCATTGGTGGTTTTGAAAGAAATTTCACCAATACGGCATTTACAAAATTGGAGAAATTTTTAAATGAATACCCTGGGGTGTTACGTGAGTTTGAAAAACTATTTACACGCAACCGTATTTTTATGGAGCGTACCCAAGGGACTGGAGGAATAAGTGCAGCGCGTGCAATGAATTATGGATTTACAGGCCCTAATTTACGTGCAGCAGGGGTTGATTATGATGTGCGTGTGCAACAACCTTACAGCAGTTATCAAGATTTTGATTTTAAAGTTCCAGTTGGAACCACAGGTGATAATTACGATCGCTTTTTAGTCCGTAATGCAGAAATGTGGGAAAGCATTTCAATTATCAAACAAGCTTACCAAAAAATACAAGAATTCAAAGGGGCTGATGCCGAAATATATCATGCAGATGTACCTGAATATTATTTGCCGAAAAAGGAAGATGTGTATACGAAGATGGAAGCCTTGATTTGGCATTTTAAAATTATCATGGGGGAAATAGATTTACCTAAAGGGCAAATTTATAGTGCAGTAGAAGGTGGCAATGGGGAGTTGGGTTTTTATTTAATCAGCGATGGTGGACGAACGCCTTTCAGATTACATTTCAGAAGGCCTTGTTTTATTTATTACCAAGCATTTGAAGAATTGATTAAAGGGGGCATGTTGAGTGATGCGGTAGTAACCTTGAGTAGTTTGAATTTGATTGCAGGTGAGTTGGATGCATAGTATTATAATTAGTAAGAAAAAGAAATTTTTATATGAGTCTTCAATTTAATAACGAACAAATGACTGAGTTTAAACGCTTGGTGGCTCGTTATCCAGAAGGGAAACAAAAAAGTGCACTATTACCAGTGTTGCATTTAGCGCAGGATAGTTTTGGCGGATGGTTAACAACTGAAGCGATGGATTATGTATCTGTTTTATTAAACATTGAACCTATTGAAGTATACGAAGTGGCTACTTTTTACAGTATGTATAATTTAAAGCCGGTAGGGAAATTTGTTTTTGAGGTTTGCCAAACAGGTCCTTGCATGATCAGTGGTTCTGAAAATATTATTACTTATATCCAACAACAATTAGGCATTAAACCAGGGGAAACAACACAGGATGGCATTTTTACTTTAAAGTTGGTAGAGTGTTTGGGTGCATGTGGTTATGCACCGATGATGCAGGTAGGTAAAATTTACAGAGAGCATTTAACAAAGGAAAAAGTGGACGCAATTATTGCAGAATATAGAATGCAGGTAGCTGCGAAAAATTAGAAAAGATAAAGAAGCAACAATGGGTGTAAAATTATTATTAGAAAAAGCCAACGTGCCTGGAATTCGTACTTATGATGTTTATCGTCGTGAGGGAGGTTATGCTACAGCAGAGAAAGCGTTGAAGGAAATGACCATTGAATCCATTGTTGAGGAAGTAAAGAAGAGCGGATTGAGAGGTAGGGGCGGTGCAGGTTTCCCCGCTGGAATGAAATGGAGTTTTATTGCAAAGCCCGAGGGTGTGCCTCGTCACTTGGTTTGTAATGCAGATGAAAGTGAGCCTGGTACTTTTAAGGATCGTTATTTAATGGAATTTTTACCACATTTATTATTAGAAGGATTACTTATATCCTCCTTTGCTTTAGGGTCTAACGACACTTATATTTATATCCGAGGAGAGTATGCTTGGGTAGCAGATATTTTAGAGGAAGCAATAGTAGAAGCAACCAAAAATGGCTGGCTAGGAAAAAATATTTTAGGAACTGGTTTTGATTGTATGATTCATGTGCATCGCGGCGCAGGTGCGTATATCTGTGGTGAGGAAACAGCATTGATTGAATCTTTAGAAGGTAAAAGAGGAAACCCACGTATCAAACCACCCTTCCCCGCAATTCAAGGATTATGGATGCGACCAACCGTGGTGAATAATGTTGAAACATTAGCAGCAGTGGTGCCAATTATAAAAATGGGGGGAGATGAATACGCAAAAATTGGAGTGGGACGTTCAACAGGTACAAAATTAATTTCAGCTTGTGGCAATATTAATAAACCAGGTGTATATGAAATTGATATGACTATTTCGGTAGAAGATTTTATATACAGTGATGAATATTGTGGCGGTATTGCGAATGGTAAAAAATTGAAGGCTTGTATTCCAGGCGGATCGAGTGTGCCTATCTTACCTGCCAACTTATTATTAAAAACAGCGAAGGGGGAAACACGCTACATGAATTATGAAAGTTTAAGTGATGGTGGTTTTGCAACAGGTTCCATGATGGGTTCAGGTGGATTTATCATTTTAGATGAAGACCAATGTATTGTAAAAAATACTTTAACCTTAGCACGTTTTTACAGACATGAAAGTTGCGGACAATGTTCCCCTTGCAGAGAGGGTACTGGTTGGATGGAAAAAATATTACAAAAAATAGAATCAGGAAAAGGAGAAGTGAGCGATATAGATTTATTATGGGACATTCAAAGAAAAATTGAAGGCAATACCATTTGTCCATTAGGAGATGCAGCAGCATGGCCGGTAGCAGCAGCCATCAGACATTTCCGCGATGAATTTGAATGGCATATCCATAATAGAGAATTATCCCAAACAAGTAATTTTGGTTTACAACACTATGCAGATCCAATTCATGTACCTGCATAACATTGCGTAAAACTATGAGTGAACAAACATTATTTAAAGTAACAGTCGACAACATTACCATTGAAGTACCAGCGGGCACTACCATATTGCAAGCAGCGCGACAAATTGGGGGTGCGGTTGCACCACCAGCGATGTGTTATTATAGTAAATTACAGGGTAGTGGTGGAAAGTGTCGTACCTGTTTAGTGGAAGTTTCCAAGGGTTCAGAAAAAGATCCGCGCCCAATGCCAAAACTAGTAGCATCATGTCGAACAACAGTGATGGATGGGATGGAAGTAAAAAATATTACAAGTGAAAAAGTAGTAGATGCGAGAGCGGGTATCGTTGAATTTTTATTATTGAATCATCCATTAGATTGTCCAATATGTGATCAGGCGGGAGAATGCCATTTACAAGATTTAAGTTTTGAACATGGCAAGTCAAGTACGCGCTATGAATTTCAAAGACGTACATTTAAAAAACACGATTTAGGAAAACACATTCAATTGCATATGACGCGTTGCATTTTATGTTACCGTTGTGTTTTCACTGCTGATCAATTAACCAATAAAAGAGCGCATGGTATTTTAGATAGAGGGGATCATGCTGAAATTGCTACGCATATTGAAAAAAGTTTGGATAATGAATTTATAGGCAATGTGATTGATGTTTGTCCAGTAGGTGCTTTAACTGATAAAACTTTCCGATTTAAAAATAGGGTATGGTTTTTAAAACCAATGGATGCGCATCGTGATTGTCCAACTTGTTCGGGACGTGTTACTTTGTGGAATAGAGGAGATGAAGTGTATAGAGTCACTGCAAGAAAGGATGAGTGGGGTGAAATTGAAGATACGCCCGACGGAAAACCAGGATGGATTTGTAACACTTGTCGTTTTGATAAAAAGCAAACAACGGATTGGGTCGTTGAAGGTCCGCGTGAAATAAGCAGACACTCCGTGATTGCACAAGGACATTATGCGGGTAATATAGGTACGACAAAACCAACAGAAACTTTTGCAGCAATTAACGATGGTAGGTCGCCACATTTGTTAATGGATATTCATAGTGAGAGTGAAGTGAATCAGCCTAACCTGCACTTAGGTGAAAACGAAGGGCCATCCAATGGAGTCACTTTTAACAATAATATTAAAAACGCCTAATTAAAATAGTATGACACTTCTTTCATTCGATTGGGCTTTGGTCATTGAAAAATTAATATTAATAGTAATTATTGTATTGACGACTTTGTTAATTACTTTATACACCACATTTGGTGAGCGTAAAGTAGCGGCCATATTACAAGACAGACCAGGTCCCAATAGGGCGGGTCCTTTTGGTTTATTACAACCATTAGCAGATGGATTGAAATTAATCATGAAGGAGGAAATTATTCCAACAAGTGCAAGTAAGTGGTTGTTTATTTTAGGTCCAGGTTTGGCCATGACGGCGAGCTTGATGACATCAGCCGTAATACCATGGGGAACGGATGTACATTTATTTGGACGTACTATTGCATTACAAATAGCCGATGTAAACATTGGTATCTTATACATATTTGCTGTTGTAAGTATGGGCGTATATGGCATTATGATTGGTGGATGGGCATCGAATAATAAATTTTCTTTGATGTCTGCTTTACGTGCGGCATCGCAAGCCATCAGTTATGAAATTGCGATGGGATTAGCGTTGATTGCTTTATTAATGACTACTGGTAGTTTAAGTTTAAAAACAATTGTGGCGGATCAAGCAGCAGGAAATTGGTGGAATGTGGTTTATCAACCTTTGGGCTTTATTATATTTTTTATTTGTGCCATGGCCGAGTGTAATCGTACCCCATTTGATTTGCCTGAAGCTGAAAATGAATTAAACTTTGGATACCATCAGGAATATTCATCTATGAAATTAGGATTTTACTTATTCGCCGAATATGTAAACATGATTATGAGTAGTGCGATTATGGCATCCATGTATTTTGGCGGTTATGATTTGCCATTTTTTGATGAGACAACAGTAGCCCCAAATATAGCAGCGATGATTGGAGTGGGTACCTTACTAATTAAAATAGTACTCTTTGTATTTTTATTTATGTGGATTCGTTGGACCATTCCAAGATTCAGGTATGACCAATTAATGAATTTAGGCTGGAAGACGATGATCCCTTTGGCCTTATTTAATATGTTATTAACCGGCGCTTTAATATTAGCGAAACTTTAATTTAAAAAAACTGTACGAATATTTAACATGCAAACATTAACAAACAAAGCACTAGCCGTTCAAAGACAACCCATGACTTTCTGGGAGCGCTTGTACTTGATTAATATTATAAAGGGCATGATGATTACATTTAGTCATATGTTCAAAAAACAACCTACCATCAGGTATCCTGAACAAAAAAGGGAATTTAGTCCGGTGTTTAGAGGGTTACACGTTTTAAATAGAGATGAGGAAGGTCGTGAAAGATGTACTGCTTGTGGTTTATGTGCAGTAGCTTGTCCAGCCGAGGCAATTACGATGGAAGCGGCAGAAAGAATGGAAGGAGAAGAAAATATATACAGGGAAGAAAAGTACGCTGCTAAATATGAAATAAATATGTTGCGTTGTATTTTTTGCGGATTATGTGAAGAAGCATGTCCAAAAGACGCTATTTATTTAAGTGAAACCTTTGCGCCAGCGAATTACACGCGTAAAGGGTTTATCTATGACAAAAATGATTTATTAATTCCAAATCCATTGACCAACGCAGCCGATTATGCGAAGGCGAAAGGAGTACAAGCATAAATAATTATGAGCATCATTGAAGTTTTATTTTTTGCATTATCAGCTTTTGCTATAGGGAGCGCTATTATGGTGCTGGTCAGTAAAAACCCAATCCACAGTGTACTTTGGTTAATATTGGTATTTTTTGCAATCTCAGGCCATTACATTTTATTAAATGCGCAATTTTTAGCCATCGTTAATATTATCGTATATGCCGGAGCAATCATGGTTTTATTTTTGTTTGTGATCATGCTGATCAATGTAAAAAAAGACAGCGAGCCACAAAAGCAATTTTTAGTAAAATTATTGGGCGTGGTGGCAGGGGGTAGCTTTTTAACTTTATTGGTGGCATTGGTAAAACAAACTGCACAAATACAAGGAAGAACTTTACTTATGAAGGATGGGGTGATTGGGCTTATACATCCCTTAGGAAAAGCATTATTCAATGAATATGTTGTTCCATTTGAAATAAGCAGTGTTTTGTTTTTAAGTGCCATGGTGGGCGCAGTAATTATTGGAAAAAAATAAATTTATTCGGTATGCCTATACAATATTATATCTATTTGTGTTTAGCGCTTTTTAGCATCGGCGTTATAGGGGTATTAACACGTCGCAATGCCATTGTGGTTTTTATGTGTATTGAGCTTATGTTGAATGCAGTAAACTTATTATTGGTTGCCTTCTCTAAAATGTTTCATGGATACGCGTTGGCTCAAAATGCAACTTCAACGACAGGCATTGATGCGCAAATATTTGTATTTTTTATTATGGTAGTGGCAGCTGCGGAAGTAAGTGTGGGATTGGCAATTATTGTAATGATGTATCGCAATACACATTCAGTAGATATCAATTTTTTAAATAGATTAAAAAATTAATGCAATGGGAATAATGAAAGTGTTGGTAGGATTTATCATATTATGGCCACTTGCTGGATTTTTATTCAATGGGTTAGGGCGTAACTATTGGAGTAAAAAGGTAATTGCATATAAGGCAACAGGATATATCGTTGCTTCATTCATCGCAAGCATCTTTGCTTTTTTACATGTACAAGAGCACGGTGCTACAAGTGTTCATTATTTTGATTTCATCAATACGGCAACCCTTA
>CALLKA010000092.1 GCA_938008665.1 uncultured Bacteroidota bacterium | reverse complement strand
TACGAGATAGTACAAGGTGACTGGAGTTCAGACGTGTGCTCTTCCGATCTGGCTAGTTCACTACTGGAGGCAGCTCCATTATTTCGTTTGGTTAAAGTAATGCCCAAAACCTTGGATGCAATTACCGCATCCTCCCCAAAAGTTTCATAAAAATCGCCTACCCTAAAAAGCAAGATGGCATCAGGGTATTTTTGCTTAATAGCCCTATGCTGCTGCATAAGCGGGGTATCGGAACTAGATTTTGCCATGGGTGACAAACCTACATAATTTTTCATAAAAAGCGTACTTTTGCATATGCGTAAATTAAGCATGGATGAGCTTGGAAGGATGTCAGTTGCCGACTTTAAAGAAGCGCCCAAAAAGCCGATTGTAGTGGTGATGGACCAAATCAGAAGCATGCACAATGTGGGTAGTGTTTTTAGAACTGCCGACGCTTTTTTAATCAATGGGATTTGTTTGTGTGGGTTTACCCCGCAACCCCCGCATCGGGATATTCATAAAACTGCACTCGGCGCCACTGATTCGGTGGATTGGTTGTATTACGAGCAAACTACCCAAGCTGTTCATGATTTAAAAGCGCAGGGGTATAAAGTGTATGCTATTGAACAAACAGAAGGCAGTATTCCATTAAATAAATTTGAAAAGTCGGATACACCCATCGCCTTGGTTTTTGGGAATGAAGTGGATGGGGTGGATAATGAAGTCATCGCGCTTTGTGATGGCGTCATTGAAATTCCACAATGGGGGATGAAACATTCCTTAAATATATCCGTAGCCGCTGCGGTGGTGCTTTGGGAATTAGTGCGTTCGTAAAACAATAAAAATGAGTCAAGTAAAAAATTATTTAAGTTTAGTCAAATTCTCGCATACCATTTTTGCAATGCCTTTTGCACTCATTGGATTTGTGTTGGGATTAAGAAATCATTTTATACATCAAAGCTCGGTGGATCAGATTTGGTTCAAGTTTTTTTTGGTGCTGGTATGTATGGTCACTGCACGTTCAACTGCCATGGCCTTTAATCGTTATTTAGATAGGCATTTTGATAAACTAAATCCACGTACTGCCATCAGAGAAATTCCTGCAGGTATTATCAAGGCAGAAAAAGCCTTGGTATTTATTGGTATTAATATGGCCATTTTTATTATAGCTACTTATTTTATTAATGCCATTTGTTTTTATTTGTCACCGGTTGCATTATTCGTGATTTTATTTTATAGTTATACCAAACGATTTACTTATTTATGTCATTTGGTTTTAGGGATCGGGTTATCCTTAGCGCCTATTGGTGCTTACTTAGCGGTAACGGGCAGCTTTGATGTATTACCATTACTATTTTCATTCGCCGTTATTTTTTGGGTAAGTGGCTTTGATGTAATTTATGCCTTACAGGATATTGACTTTGATCAATCACAATCTCTTTATTCCATTCCAAGTTATTGGGGGTTAAATAAGGCTTTACATATTGCGCGTGTATTGCACGTTTTTTCTGCCGCTTTTGTAATTGCAGCTTATTTTGTAGGAGGCTTTCATTTTATTTATTTAGGTGGCTTGCTGGTATTTATAGGCATGCTAATTTATCAGCATCGTATCGTAAAGGCAAACGATTTAAGTAAAGTGAACATTGCATTTATGACTGCCAATGGAATTGCGAGTATTGTATTTAGTGTATTTGTAATTGCAGGATTGGTATTGCAAATTTTGGCTAATATTCCAAGCGCAGTAATTCATTAAAAAAAATAAAATCAGCATCATTGGCTAGAATAATTTGTATAGACTACGGTGGGAAAAGATGCGGATTGGCAGTAACCGATC
>CALLKA010000091.1 GCA_938008665.1 uncultured Bacteroidota bacterium | reverse complement strand
CATAGTTTGAGATACCTCAGTTTCAGGAAATACAATTTTAGCAATTACTAATGCATCTGGCGCTGCCATTAAACTTGCAGTGATTAATTTAGGTGCCAAATCCAAACCAGCTTGCGCACCCATATTTGCATATACAATTAAAATACCACCAGCAATACAAGCCAAACTTCCACTCATACTGGCTAATATTTCACTTTTGGTCATCGTAGCCAAATAAGGGCGAATCATGATTTGCGCTTCAACCTGTCCAACAAATGCACTAGCTACATTACTTAAAGCTTCAGCACCACTTACGCGCATAATAAAATTCATTGATTTTGCAACAATGGCTACAATGCGTTGCATGATCCCAAAATGATAAAATAAAGCAACCAAAACACATACTAATATAATAGTAGCAGTCACATTAAATGCAAATACAAAACCACCATTGGCAAAATCAGCAACACCAGTTGGGGTAGTTGCAGCAACACCACTATAAACGAAAGCTGCACCTGCGCGTGCAAATTGTTCAATTTTACCCATGCCTCTTCCAATGATTTGGAAAAAGTGGGTGACTGCTGGAATTTTTAAGATTAAAACCCCAATTGTAAACTGTAACAATAAGCCACTCATCACCAAGCGGTAATTGATTTTACTTTTGTTATTTGAAAACAGATAGGCAATGATAATGATAACAATAATTCCGATAATGCCTTGAAATCGTTCCATAATGTAATTTTAGATTCCTAAGATAAACAAAAATCCCATCCCGAGTGTACAGGATGGGATTTTATATGAATACCATTGCTATACAATGATAAAATTATAAATGCGCTTGAATTTTTTTGTCTAAAACCGCTTTTGGTACTGCACCAATTTGCTTGTCAACCACTTCGCCGCCTTTAACAAATAAGATAGCTGGGATGGAAGTAATACCAAAGTTCATGCTTAAGTTAGGATTAACATCCACATTCACTTTCCCGATATTTACTTTTCCTTCATATTGCACCGCTAATTCTTCAATAACTGGCCCAATGGCACGACAAGGACCACACCATTCTGCCCAAAAATCAATGACTGTAAGTTTATCACTTTCCATGACGTCTTTCTGAAAATTGCATCTGTAAATTCTAATGCCATAATTATATATTTTAATTGGGTTGTTTATTATACTTCTTCAAAAATAGTTCCAATATTTAATAACTGCCCATTTGACTTTTCCACTTTATAAAAAAATATTGGGGACAAATTTTACCGACAGGGCGTCATGTAAATACCTGTTAAGGCAGTTGCTTAAACCAGGTTCACTAATACAGATAAGTCGGGATGCTTGTCCAGAAAGGAAACCATATCATCATTCATCAAAAATCCCTTTTCATAGGTACGGACACTCGCCACCAGTTGTTCCTTGGGTTCAATAAAATTGAATTTTAAGGAAGCTCGGCCTGGGTTCTGTTTTAAATTCTTTTCAACAAATGCTAACATCTCTTGGTCAAGCTTGGAAGGGTGCATGCTTATTTCAATGGACCTTGTTTGGTTTTGCTTCACGGTTTCCAACAAGGACATATTAGTAATTTTAAACTCAAAGGCATTGGGTTGATTGTATCTGTTTCTAAAACTCCCAGTTAAAAAAATCTTTTGACCCACTTCTAGGTAATTTTGGAACTTGATATAATCCTCGCTCCACAAAATAAAGTCTGTTTTGCCCGTAAAATCTTCAATGACAAAGTTGCCAAAGTTTTTGCCTGTTTTGGTCATCCGATGTTGCACCTCAGTCATCAAGCCAGCTAGTTTAAAGTTTCGGCCTAACTGATTTAAATTCACTGACAAAGTATCTCTTACTTCATTAAAGTCATTAATGGGTGAAAATTGATAATGGCGCATTTCAAAACTGAAGTGATCCAAAGGGTGCCCACTCATAAACATACCAGTGATGTCCTTTTCGTGATCCAGTTTTTCCGTTAAAGTCCATTCCTCACACACGGTTATTTTTGGCACAGGCACTTGCATAGCTGATGGTAAATCGCCAAATAGTGTATTGGTAGTACCCGCATTTACGTTTTGTAAAGCTTGTGCGTAATTGATTAATTTTTCTAGTCCGTTGGTTCTATCACCATCCGCTACATGAAAAAATTGAGCACGGTGGTATTCTGGGAAACAGTCAAAGGTGCCAGAATAAGCCAAACTTTCTAATGATTTTTTATTCACAGATCGAGATAATACCCGTTTGATAAAATCAACCATATCTTTAAAATGGCCAGATTTATTTCTTTCGGTAATAATGGTTTCGATTGCGGCTTCGCCAACTCCCTTTAATCCACCTAAGCCAAATCTAATTTCTCCATTTTTATTAACTGAAAAACCATTGAGCGATTCATTGATATCTGGACCCAATACTTTTATCGTCATTCTTTTACATTCTTCCATGAAGAAGGTAATTTTATCAATACTGCCTGCATGGTTTAAAACCGCTGACATATATTCGCCAGGGTAGTGTGCTTTTAAATAAGCGGTTTGATAGGCTAAATAAGCATAGCAAGTGGAGTGTGATTTATTGAAAGCATACTGTGCAAACGCTTCCCAATCTTTCCAGATTTTTTCTAATTTTTCAGCGGAATGCCCTTTGGCTTCAGCTTGAGAAATGAATTTTGGTTTCATTTTATCCAAAACATCACGCTGCTTTTTACCCATGGCCTTCCGCAAAACATCGGCATCGCCTTTGGTGAAATTGGCTAGTTTTTGGGATAACTGCATTACTTGCTCCTGATAAACCGTAATGCCATACGTATCACTCAAATATTCCTCCATTTCTGGAACATCATATTCAATTTTCTCCCGACCATGTTTCCTGGCAATGTAATTAGGAATATATACCATGGGTCCAGGCCTAAACAATGCATTCATGGCAATTAAATCAGAAAATTGATCTGGCTTAAGGTCCCTTAAATGCTTTTGCATACCCGCGGATTCAAACTGAAATGTAGCATTGGTTTCACCCCT
>CALLKA010000090.1 GCA_938008665.1 uncultured Bacteroidota bacterium | reverse complement strand
TAAATCAGGATTCATTGATACTTCAAGGTCATTTATTTTAACTGGGAGGGAAAGGCATTCACATGCAAGGCCAGACAATGTTGGTTATCCAGCTAGGGCAATACGTACGAATAAATATTTATATATTGAAAATTTTAAAACAGATCGATGGCCAGCAGGAGATCCTGCAAGTTTGGATAAAGTGGAATCAACAGAAAAGAAAGCAGATATGAAACCCATATTAGAGGGGTATGAGGATATTGATAATTCACCTACAAAATCATTCATGATAAAAAACAAAGCAAGTTATGCTAAGCTTTTTAAAAAGGGATTTGAGAAAAGGAATTCGGAAGAATTATATGATATTGTAAAAGATCCTTTTTGTTTAAATGATCTTTCAAGTCAAGCTAGTTTAACTAAAATAAAAGCGCAGTTAAAAAGTAAATTGGACCAATCCTTAACAACACAGGGTGATCCTCGTGTATTAGGGAATGGTAATATTTTTGATAGTTATCCTCGTTTTGGTTTAATGCGTCCATTTGAAGGGTTTAAAAAAAGAGGTAAGTATAATCCAGCGTTTATAAATAAATAATACAACAATTATGGTTCATCAAAATAGTTCCCTAAAAATATATTCATTCATGAAAAGTAAATCATTGCTTTTTATTTTTTTATTCTTATCCCTATTTGCAAGCGCCAATGATACCATACCTCAACGACCTAATATCATTTATATATTGGCGGATGATATGGGTTATTCTGATATTGGATGCTACGGAAGTGAAATTAAAACACCTAATTTGGATAAGATAGCTGCCAATGGAATTAAGCTTCGAAGTTTTTATAATAATGCAAGATGTTGCCCAACAAGGGCCTCCTTATTAACTGGGCAGTTTCCACATACAGTAGGAATGGGTGAAATGGTCAGCCCAGAAACTGCACCCCTACAAACAGGAACTTACCAGGGTTATTTAGATCCAAAGTATCCAACCATTGCGGAAACCTTGAAAGCAAATGGTTATAATACCTATATGACAGGGAAGTGGCATGTAGGGGAACGCGCACAACATTGGCCATTAACGAGAGGCTTTGAGCATTACTTTGGTTTGATTTCAGGGGCATCTAGCTATTATGAAATTATTCCACAAGAAATAGGGAAACGTCATATTGT
The DNA here is from genome assembly GCA_938008665.1 of uncultured Bacteroidota bacterium. GTDB lineage: Bacteria > Bacteroidota > Bacteroidia > Chitinophagales > Chitinophagaceae > Sediminibacterium. The sequence goes on along the minus strand of CALLKA010000090.1, from coordinate 6,562 downwards.
TTTAGATGATAAGGAATTTGAAATACCTAAGGATAGTTTTTATTTAACGGATGCGTTTACATCTTATGCGATTCAATATTTAAATGATCAAAAAAAACAACATGCTGCGAATCCCTTTTTTTTATACGTAGCTTATACTGCGCCACATTTTCCGATTCATGCGTATGAACAAGATATTGCGAAATATCAAAAATTATATGAACAAGGTTGGGATGTAACAAGAACGAATCGCTATAAAAAAATGATTCAGTTAGGTTTAATTGACAAACGTTATCAATTAACCGAAAGGCCAGCTGATATTGAAGATTGGGATAAGGTTGCTGATAAAAAACAATGGGTAAGAAAAATGGCTGTATATGCTGCAATGGTTGATCGTATGGATCAAAATATTGGTCGATTGATTGCTACTTTAAAAGCAAACAACCAATATGATAATACGCTTATTGTTTTTATGTCTGATAATGGGGGCTGTGCTGAAAATGTGGATGGTCGTAATTTCAATGATAAAAATGTGCCTATTGGAGCGAAAGGTTCTTATGTAACGTATGATTATCCTTGGGCCAATGTTTCCAATACGCCATTCAGAAAGTACAAAAAATTTATGCATGAAGGTGGTATGATAACGCCTTGCATAATACAATGGCCTGCAAAAATTAAAGCTAAGACAGGATTTAACGAGGGCGTAGGCCATATCATTGATTTATTACCTACAAGTTTAGAATTAGCAGGCGTTCCAAATAATAATTTACCCGGTCAAAGTTTAAGTTATTTATGGAATGGCAAAGCCATGCAACCAGAAACTTATTTTTGGGAACATGTGGGAAATAAGGCGATGCGAAAAGGTAATTGGAAAATAGTTAAGGATGTGGAAGATGCCGCCTGGGAATTATATGATATGTCAATGGATTTGACAGAATCCAACAATTTAGCCAAAACCAATACTACATTATTAAATGAAATGATTGCAGAATATGAGCTCTGGACAAAGCAGAATGGCGTAAAAGTTTTTGTCAAAGGAAAAAATAAAGCGGATTAAATTTGCTATTTCTCTTTTTTAGAATAACGACAATCGCTTGGTTTTGATTTTATAAAGTAGGTTTTATAATTTTTAGCTGTTGGATCCATACAACCCTCTAAATTTAAAATTTTAATACTTTTAAATTCAACAGGATGACTTTCACTTTGTAATGAAATAGTTCCTTCTGTTAATAATTGGCCACTGGTGCCAAAAATATTTTCCTGACCACTTACATTACCGCCGCCAATTTGCGGCTTTTCATATGACAACACCATTTTATCATTGGCAAAATGTTGTACAATTGAATCACCTAATACAATCACTTCTGCATTAACCCATTGATCACCATGATAAGTATCTGAAGTGGAATTAATACAATGGGGTGTAAACACTTTACCATTCATCACTACATTTGTTCCAGGCGTACATAGGTTACAGGTAGTGCGTTTTTCCTTGCCATTGCCTCCCAATAACTGAACTTCAATGGATACGGGAAAGTCCTGATCCTTGCCGATGGATTCAGGAGTTTGTCCATGAATCATGATGCCACTATTTCTATATGCCCAACCTGGGCCATCTTTGGCTTGATCGCCTGTAAAGCGGTATTGTAATTTAATGCGGTAATAGCTGAACTTTTTATTATAAAATAAATGTCCAAATTGCTCATTAAAAGTATCATATTGGTCATAACTAACTACCAATTTTTCATCTACTACTCGAAACGTATTTTTAACATTTTCACCAGACTTTGCATACCTAATTTTGGGTGTCCATCCAGTTAAATCCTTGCCATTAAACATGGTTTCCCATGCTTCCACGGTTGATTTCTGTCCCATGACAGAGGTTGCGCATAATAGGGATAAAGCGAATAAAACTTTCATAATTCAAGTAGTTAAATGGATAAAACTTTATAATTAGGAGTATTAAATTAATACATTTTGCCGTAGTTATCAACTGTTTATCAATTTATTTCAAGAAAGAAGGGACGCAGCTATTATATTCATTAAATGACTTGTAATCACAGTTAAATTAATTAATATTGTTATGTAAATATCAAAACCTATGAAATCATTTATCTTATCCTTACTAGTTGCCTGTGTTTCAGTAACTGCTTTTTCACAAAATCAGTATACAATCATCCCTGAACCACAAAAATTAATACCTGCTACTGGTGTGTATTCATTTAAGTCAAATACGGCTATTACAGTAATCGCTAAGGATAATGACATTTCATCGGTTGCTAAAATGCTTGCTGAGCAATTAAATGCTTCCTTTGATATTGTATTGTCTGTCAAAGCTGGTTCTTTAAAATCAACTGGTATTTATTTTGTGCAAAATGACCAATTGGGTGATGAAGCGTATCAATTAAATATTACTACTAAAAATATTACCATTCAATCCAAAAATGGAAAAGGTGCTTTTTATGCAATGCAATCCTTGTTTCAATTAATGCCTGCACAAGTTTATACAGCGGTAAAGTCAAATATAATAGCAACAGTGCCGGCTTGCCAAGTGGCGGATGCGCCTCGATTCAGTTATCGTGGTTTAATGTTGGATGCGGGCAGGCATTTTTATTCTGTCGATTTTATTAAACGCTATATTGATTTAATGGCAGTATATAAATTAAATACATTTCATTGGCATTTAACAGAAGACCAAGGCTGGAGAATTGAAATTAAAAAATATCCTTTATTGACTAGTATCAGTTCCATTAGAAAAGAGAGTATGGTGGGCGCATATAAGGATATGAAATTTGACAAAACACCTTATGGTGGTTTTTATACGCAGAATGATATTAAGGAAGTGGTAGCCTATGCTTCAAAAAAATTCGTTACCATCATTCCTGAAATAGAAATGCCAGGACATTCTCAAGCATTGTTAGCAGCCTATCCGCAATTGGGTTGCAATCCAGATAAAATTTATGAAGTGGCTACAAAATGGGGGGTATCTGAAGATGTTTTATGTCCACGTGAGGAAACTTTTACAGTTATGCAGGATATACTTACGGAAGTGATGGCTTTATTTCCTGGTCAATATATACACATTGGTGGAGATGAGTGTCCTAAAAAACAATGGAAAGAAAGTAGGTTTTGTCAGGATTTAATTAAAAAATTGAAATTGAAAGATGAGCATGAACTACAAAGTTATTTTATTGGAAGGATAGATAAATTTATTACGTCCAAAGGTAAAAAGATGCTAGGATGGGATGAAATTTTAGAAGGAGGACTTTCGCCAAATGCAATGGTGATGTCATGGAGAGGTACTGCAGGAGGTATAGAGGCAGCAAAATTAAACCATGATGTAGTGATGTCGCCAAATAATTTTTTCTATTTGGATTATTATCAAGCAGATCCTAAAACACAACCATTGGCCATTGGCGGTAATTTACCGTTATCGAAATGTTATTCCTTTGAACCTGATTTACCAGAATTAACGGAAGCAGAAGCAAAACATATTGTAGGTGTACAAGCTAATTTATGGACTGAATATATTGGAACACCGGCTTATGCGGAATATATGACGTTCCCAAGAGCATTGGCCTTGGCTGAAATAGGATGGTCACCCAAACGTCCAAAAAATTATGTTGCTTTTTCGGATCGAGTAAAAAAGCACATTCCTGTCATGGATGCATTGAAAATAAATTATTGCAATGTGGATTTAAAGTAGCGCGTTAACTTACTTTCCAATTTGATTAATGGTATTTTGAATGAGTCCTTTAACTGGCTTCCCTGTGTTATCTAAAAATTGGAATTTTACCTCCATAACATTCGTCGGTTTTACATCCATGATAGTTAGGAATATCTCTTTTCTATCTTTACTTAAAGTTGCATTTTTAACAAGAAGCGCTTTTGTATTGTAATGATCAGAGCCATATTTTCTTGACCTTTTTAAATCCCAAGTTTGCACTTCATAAGATGTAATATCTTCTACATTTTTTTTATTTAATTCATGGGAGAATTTAATACGAATGCCATTAGCCAAAACATGTAGTGATAATGGTACAATCGTTTTTTCGCCATTATATCTAATGCGATAAAATCCACCTAATTCCGGTTGCGCTGATCCCCATGCAGATAAGCCACATGCATATAATTGACCGTCACCTGAATTAAATCTCCCACGCATTACGCCAGTTGAAAAAGTTGGGATAGGTAACTCAAAAACACCCCCTTGCATTTGATTGCCAATTTTTTCATGGGGTACAATAAATACTTTACCATAACCGTATGAAAAACTAAGTAAGCTTCCATTGAGTGGCCCCCAGGCCTTACTATCCACCCAAAGTAATTCAGAAGGGGAGCGATCAATATCTCTTTCTACCCAGGTCAAGGGTGGTTCCATGCCAGTATCTGAGCTATCTGATGACGGATTATATGCGTACATATTCCCGTAAAATTTATTGGTCGGAGTTACCCAATTAATTCTATTCATTGGATTCCAGTGACCTTCTTGGTCTGTAACAATAAAACTTCCATCAGGATTAATACATACCCCGTTGGCTGCCCTGAAGCCATGCGCAACAATGCTCGTTTCTTGGCCATCTTTAGATACCTTAAGTAGGGTACCATGTTGTGGTACTAGTGCACGCCTTGCGTGTCTGGCACTTTTCGCATAGTAAAAATTTCCTTCTTTATCTGTTTGAAGGCCCATAGCAAATTCATGAAAATGATTGGTTACTTGATGATCGCTATTAAAACTTTCATAATAATCAATTTCTTCATCCCCATTAAGATCATGCAATTTTACAAGTTGATCGCGGCAGGTAACATAAATTTTCTTATCAACTATTTTAATACCTAAAGGCTGAAATAAACCCGAAGCAATTCGTCTCCAAGTTAATTTTCCTTCTTGTTGAAGAACACCTTCAACTAACCATACATCACCATCCGTGGAACATATGACTGCTTTATTTCTGTCTGCCAAAAAATCAATACCACTTAACCGCATTTGATTTTTCCATGGGCTTTGGTAGGGGAGTTCCATTCTATCAACTTTAAATGCACCAGATTGATTCCCTTTGGTAATTTTCGTAATTAATTTTTGGGCATATTGTGGTTTGCCTCCATTGGTATATACTAAAAGGTTTTCTGGTTTTTGTGATGTTTTTGTTATTGCATCAAAATTTTTAATTTTCTGATTGGCAATTAATAGTTTAATGTTAATCTTTTTAGCTGCTGGAATATTTAGTACAAAAAATCCACTTTCTTTTTTTATTTCAGCATCAGTGCCTATAAGCGCAACATGAGTATTGATGGGTGCAACCCTCATTTTTAATTTGGTGGTTGAAGCAGACACATTTAATGTGCGTGCAAAAATGGGCATTTCAGTAGTGCCTTCTAATGATAGTTTTTCAAGTACCGATGAATTACCCACGCTATAGGATATGATAAGTTTGTCCTGATAGTGATAAAGCCCTTTATACTGTGCCCAAGTTCGAGGTAATGGCCCAAATCTTCTATTATCTACTGCTTTAAAACGCGGATCAACAAATGAACCATTTTCGGGGTTTGCCCAACTTGGACTTACTGGTGTTGCATATTGAAGTTCACCAATAGTGCGGGGTGAAATATTATGTTGCCCATTAAAAAGAATTCCTTCCCAATCAATAAAACCTTTCCCCGTCCATGCGCCTGCGATACGCATCAAATCATGATCAAATATCATCCAAGCCTTACCTGCGGCAATGCCACCTTGGCCTTCATCTAAACGAACCGCAATTCCTTTGTATGCAAAATTGGCATTCACCAAGTTTTCATCTTTTAATGGGGAAGGGGCGCCTGAGATTTCTCTAGGTTTTGCATTGGCTTCAACTAATTCATAGGTATTAATTAAAAAATTTCCATAATCCATTTCTAGCCAACCTTCTTTTTTAATGCTACTCGGCCCTTTGGATTTACCAACATGTAAGCTTGCTAAGTAATTTGAATCAATATTAAAGTAGGCCGCTTTATTTTGTTTCAAAATAAATTCTTCTCTAATATATTGAATGACATTGTATTTTTCAGTAGGTGTTAATGCCGTTTGAGGAGGCATTCCACCATAACCTCGCGTTAAAGTTTGGTATATGGCATAGGGATCTTTACCAACTTTAAATTGATCCTTCCAATATTTGAATGCAGTAGGTAAGGAACCTTCCTGTTTGGGTGTGCCATGGCAATTAATACAATTACTATTGTATATTTTTTTTCCATCCATAAAGGCTTCTTCTTGATTGTGTTGGATGGTGTTTAGTATTCCTTTGTGGTCAATGTCTTTTTCATATGCTGGTAACATGGATTCATCCATGGTGAATGCAACGTTTGGAGGTGTATAGCTATTGCTATTACAAGCAGCCATTATAATAATGAGGATACTTGATAACAAGTGATTCTTTTTAGCTAGCATTTCCATAGATATATCGTTTATGATGGTAATTATAAATGGGCAACTTTATCTAACTAAATATACTAATTTTTTAGTCATAGTAAAATATAGATTGGTGTGTGGAATACGATGTCGCCGCCGGATCAATTAAAATTAAATTACATACATCAATTTCGCCGG
>CALLKA010000089.1 GCA_938008665.1 uncultured Bacteroidota bacterium | reverse complement strand
GGCTATATCACTTTGTCAACGGGATCAGGAAACTGGTGGGGTACAATGGTTTCAAATAACCAATATTATACACCTTCTCCCTGGCTTTCAGATGCATCTGGCGGAACATCTACAAGTCCAAATCCTGGAATCATTTGGTATTGGGTAAGATAAAAAATGAATTATGAAAAAAAGTATAATATTTGTATCGCTATTTTTGACATTGCAAATGCATGCGCAAACTGGAATTGGTACTACTAATCCAGATGCATCTGCAAAACTAGAGGTTAATTCAAGTAATAAAGGATTTCTGCCTCCACGTGTTGCGCTAACTGCATCCAATGTGTCAAGTCCAATTGCTAGCCCTGCTAATGGTTTAATTGTATATAATACAGCAACCTCAGGTACTGCTCCAAATAATGTAAGTCCAGGTTATTATTATTGGAATAATTCAGCATGGATCAACATTATTGGTTCTACTACTTCAAGTACAATAACTGGAAATGGAACTACAAGTACGATTGCTAATTTCGGATCTGTAATTAATGAACAAAGTGTTGGGTTCACGTTAGGAAATGGTGACAATGGTAAAGTTATTGTCATTAATAGTTCTAATGCAACTACGATCACTGTTCCTTCGCTTTCAGTTGGTTTTAATTGTATGATTGTTCAAAGAGGGGCAGGGCAAGTTAGTTTGTCTGCTTCCGGCGTCACTATTAATAACAGATATGGTTTCACTAAAACAGCGGGTCAATATTCAATTATTACTTTGGTATGCATTGCTTCTGGTGTGTATATCGCTTCTGGGGATATGACAAACTAATTCTAATGAAAAAAATATTTCTATTTCTTTTTGTATTTTTAGTCACTGGTTTAAATGCACAATTTTTAACGCCTTATCAAGGGGTACAAAATCAACCAAAAGTTCAATTTGATTATTGGGTATATAGTACGCATGGAGGGAATGGATCTTCAAACCAATATCCTGTAGTTGCTGCAAGCAAGGGGGACATGGATAATATTTTTAATACAAATAATTCAAATTCAACTTTAGTTAAAACAGGTAAAACCAATTCGCCAAGAATATTGGATTGGCAAAGCGCTTCGGAATTAAGTTTAATTGGCATCACACCTCCCAATAACGGAACTTATTTTGCCATAAAAGTTCAAGGCACTTTTATTCCTCAGGAATCAGGCAATTATTCTTTTACATTAGAATCAGATGACGCAAGTGATTTAACAATTAATGGTACTCCAATAATTTCAACTTATTCAGGACAAGCCGTGCCAGTATTGGGAACACATACAGGAACAATTGCTGTAACAGCTGGCCAAAAATATTTTTTCGAAGTGCGTATGCAACAAGGAGGCGGTGGTTACGGAATGAGGTTGTTTTGGAAATCTCCAATCCAAGCTGCAGCACCAAGCTCTTTCACAAGTGTGCATCCAGCTAGTACTTATTTTCAAACTTGGACGCAAAATTTACTAGAAATGGTATCCAGCCCAGATATGGATGGATCTTCTGCTGCTAAGGCAGCGCCTAATGCAAAGTATCTTCAAAATGCGTTTGGCAATTATAATGATGGTGTATACTGGATTAATCTACCTTATGTAGGTCCAACTCAATTATATTGTTTGCTTAACAGCAAGATTGACGGAGGTGGTTGGATGATGATGATGAAAGCAACAACGGGTACTACTTTTAATTATTCGAGTGCGTATTGGACTGGGGTAAATACGTTAAATCCCAGTTTCTATGATAGAGGAAATGCAGATGCTAAATTTGATGCCATGAATTATTATTATGCGAAAGACATGATGGCTTTATGGCCTGATATTGCATGGAATTATGGATCAAGTTCAACAGGGGGGAGTGTGAATACAAGTGGAGTGTATAATCAATGGTGTTGGTTACAAAATAATTTTAATAATGGAATCAGAGTAACCCCTATTGATTTTTTTAGTAGAGCAGATAAGTTATTTTTTGGTGATGCCTCAAATTTTGCAGGAAAAGGCACAGCCTTTTCATCCCAATCTGATATCCGATTCTATGGATTTAATTATGTCAATGCAAGCTCAACAGCCAAAGTGCGTTGGGGATTTGGTTGGAATGAAAACGGAGGGGGATTATATCCCAGTGGAGAAGCGACATCTAATGATGTTTCTGGAGGCATTGGCATGTCGGGACTATTTTCAACGAATATCAATTATTCAGCTGGTGATCAATTCTCATGCTGCGGAGCTCAAGGTTTCAACAGAAGTGCAAGAGTAGAAATATATATTAGATAAAATCAATAATATTTTTCCGTACCTTAGGTTCATTGAAAAAAGCCATTGCCATATTCTGTTTTGCTGCTTTGTTATTATCTACAAGT
>CALLKA010000088.1 GCA_938008665.1 uncultured Bacteroidota bacterium | reverse complement strand
TATTTGCAAATGCACTAGTGCTAAGTAATGCTCCACTTGCCATTAAATTTTGTTTCAATATTTTTTAATAATTGCGCAGTCTTCCTCTCAGATAAACCTAAACCAAATAGCATCCTAGCTAATAAGCATAATATATTATAACTATAAATAATGAAATACATAATATCTAAGTTAAAATAAAATATTTGTATTGAAGGTTAAACCTTACACTTTAATACCGGTCATATATGTATTACATAATGATGTTTACAAATGCGCTTAACTAAAACCACTAAAATATTATTAACTGCTTCTAGCTTGTGGTATTTTGGCGAAGGTTTATTTGGCCCCCTCTTTGCCATATATGCTGAAAAAATTGGCGGTGATTTATTAGACATCACATGGGCTTGGGCCTTTTATTTAGTGACAACCGGTGTTTTTTATTTTATCATCGGAAAATATTTTAATCATTCAGCGTATAAAAAACATGTGATGATTGCGGGCTATGGTTTAAATGCTTTGCTCACCTTTGGTTATATGTTTGTTTCAAATCCTAAAGAATTATTTCTTTTACAAATAGGACTGGGTATTGCAGAAGCCTTAAGTGCACCCATTTGGGATTCACTTTTCGCCAGTAATATGGAAGATACGGAGAACACCTTTCACTGGAGTTTGGCAAGTGGGCATACCCATTTTGTATCTGGTATAGCCATTGCTATTGGTGGTTTAATTGCTAATTACATCTCTTTTGATGCTTTATTTTTGACCATGGGTTTCATTCAAGTTATTGCCACATTTGTGCAAGCCAAGCTTTTGTTTTTGAACAAATCTAATTAATAGGCATAGCTTTAATTTTGTCGTACCTTCGGGTTATACAAGTATTAAATATTTTATTTTGAAGTTTATAGATTTAGGTTTGGACCCACGCATTTTAGAAGGGATTGACGCAATGGGTTATGAAAATGCGACACCTGTGCAACAACAGGTAATGGTTCCCATTTTGGAAGGGAAGGATATTATAGCTGCTGCGCAAACTGGCACTGGAAAAACAGCTGCTTTTTTATTACCCTTATTACACCGATTACTCACTTCTCCACATCATGCTGGTGACATTAATGCAATGATTATTGTACCTACGCGTGAGTTAGCCATACAAATTGCTGAAAGTATTGAAGGCCTATCTTATTTTACCGATGTTAGTTCCATCGCCGTTTATGGCGGTGGTGACGGAAATTCATTTGTCACAGAAAAAAAAGCTTTAACGAGCGGTGTTGATATTGTGGTTTGTACCCCCGGCAGAATGATTGCACATTTAAATATGGGCTATGTTAAATTAAAAGGGCTTAAATATTTAGTATTGGATGAGGCTGATCGTATGTTAGATATGGGTTTTAGTGATGACCTGTCAAAGATTGTTACCTTTTTACCCGCGGTTCGTCAAAACCTTTTGTTTTCAGCTACTATGCCAGCAAAGATGCGCGTGTTAGCAAAGAAATTATTACACAATCCAATTGAAATTAACATTGCTATTTCGAAACCGCCTGAACAAATAGTGCAAAAAGCATTTATTGTATATGAAGCACAAAAAGTGCCAATTATAATTGATATGCTAAGCTCAAAAAAGTTTTCAAAAGTAATTGTGTTCTGTTCAAAAAAATTGAATGTCAAACAATTAACTTTAAAATTAAAGCACGCGAACTTAGCTGTTGCTGAGATTCATTCTGACTTAGATCAAAAAAGCAGGGAGCAATATTTACAAGATTTTAGAAATCAAAAAATTAATATTTTGGTGGCAACCGATGTTTTAAGCAGAGGTATTGACATTGACGATATTGATTTAGTGATTAATTATGATGTGCCTAATGATGGCGAGGACTATATACACCGAATAGGACGAACCGCGCGTGCAGCTACATCTGGCACTGCTTTTACACTTGTGGGTGAGAGCGAACAAGGCAAGTGTGCAATTATTGAGCAACTTTTAGGTACCCCTATTTTTAAAGGAACGGTACCAGCTGAATTTGGACCAACGCCAGCCTACAATCCAAAAGCTGTGGTAAAAAAAGGCTTTAATCGTAGGAGATAATTATTTATAAGCAGGAAATCAGACTAAGTTTTAAAAGATAAATTTGCAATTATGAAATCAACTATTTCGAGTAAGCTTAAGGAAAGATGCCAGGACTTATGTGAACTTTGCACCATCGATGCAGCCACGGTTGCTTATACAGTAAGTCCTAAGAGTAATGATGTGATTGAAAACGAAGTTGCACTTTGTGATCAATGTATTTCAATCATTGAAGGCAAGGAAGCTGGGAATCATTGGCAATGTTTGGCTGGAAGTATATGGAATACGGAACCAAGCGTACTCGCTTTAAGCTATCGCATCTTATATGGCATAAAAGAAAATGAATGGGCTAATGAATTACTAACCTCAGTTGATTTTGATGAAACTGTGGTTACTTGGGCTTTAAGTGCTTATCAAACCCAAGCGATACATGTGGATAGTAATGGTACTGAATTACAAAATGGGGATACAATTGTATTAACGCAAGGGTTAAACGTAAAAGGGGCAAACTTTATGGCACCAAAAGGAACGATTGTGCGTAAAATAAGACTAGTTCCTGATAACCCGGAACAGATTGAAGGAAAAGTGAATGAACAAACCATCGTCATTTTAACCAAGTTTGTTAGAAAATCAGCCTAATTAATTTTTTATTTTTTCGTTTATGAAGGGGTTGTTTTAGGAATTGTGTTAATTTACAATTGCTAAAAAACATATCTCAATGAAAAAACTTTTATTCGTATTTTTTGCTTTTATGTTCCTGTCGGTAAATGCACAAGAACACACTGCAAGTTTAAAGTACACACTTCCCGCCGATAAATTAGTACAAGCGAAATTATCTCAATGGGGCAAAATAAAATTTGGCCTTTTAATGCATTGGGGTACATATAGCCAATGGGGTGTAGTTGAAAGCTGGAGCTTATGTCCGGAAGATGAAGGTTGGACACAACGCAATGGTCCATATGCTAAGGATTGGTTTAGCTATAAGCAAGCCTACGAAAATTTACAAACCACTTTTAATCCGGTTAAATTTAATCCAGAAAAATGGGCGCTTGCTGCAAAAAATGCAGGTATGAAATATGTCGTATTTACGACCAAACATCATGATGGTTTTAATATGTTTGATACCAAACAATCTGATTATAAAATCACTGGAACTAAATCACCATTTGCAAATAATCCAAAAGCAAATGTTGCCAAGGAAATATTTAATGCTTTCCGTGATCAAGGATTTATGACAGGAGCTTATTTTTCAAAACCAGATTGGAATACGCCTGATTATTGGTGGAAATATTTTCCACCGAAAGATCGTAATGTATCCTATGACCCAAAAAAATATCCTGAGAAATGGGAGTCATTTAAAAAGTTTACGTACAATCAAATAGAGGAGTTGATGAGCGATTATGGTAAAATAGATATTTTATGGTTAGATGGTGGTTGGGTTCGTCCATTTAGTTCCGTAGATACTTCAGTGGAGTGGCAACGCACCATAAAACATAATCAAGATATTGATATGGGAAATATTGCGCGGATGGCTAGAACGCATCAACCTGGGCTATTAGTGGTTGACAGAACGGTTCATGGCGAATATGAGAACTATGTTACGCCTGAACAACAAGTGCCAGCTACATACTTGCCTTATCCTTGGGAAAGTTGTATGACACTTGGTAACTCTTGGTCCTATGTTCCCAATGATGAATATAAAACCTCACGCAAAGTGATTCATTTATTAACAGAGATTGTTTCAAAAAATGGCAACCTGCTTTTAAACATAGGGCCAGCACCTGATGGCGAGTGGGATCCAAACGCTTATGCACGATTAGAAGATATTGGTAAATGGATACAAGTGAATGGGGAAGCTATCTATGATGCAGAAGCTGATGCTTCATTACCAGGTCAAGGTAAGTGGGTATTTACCAAAAAGCAGGATTGTATTTATGCAATTTACCAACTTGCAGCTAAAGAAGCAATCAGTGAAATTTATAAACTGAATATTAATACGGCAAGCCCAATTAAAAAGATTCAAATTTTAGGCACCGATCAAAAAATAATCTTTAAACAAGCATCGACCAATTTATCCATTTTTACCCCAGTTAAAAAATTGAATGCAAACACGGAAGCGCTGGTGTTTAAGATTCAATATTAGCGAAGGGGGATTTTAAAAAAGTCTTATTTATGATGCATATTAGTAGTACCACTAATATGCATCATTGTTTTTAGCCTAATTTAAGCTTTCCTTTAATATTAGACGGCAACATAATCACTAAATAATATTTTTTGCAATTAAAAATATTAATCGTAATTTTACGATTAATATGGGAACTACCAAAACAGCCGAGTATTCTATAAAGGAATTGAGTATTGCAAAGTATGCAAAAGCACTTTCGCATCCAGCTAGAATTGCTATTTTAAATTTATTATTAAAAAAGCAAACCTGTATTTGTGGTGATATTGTAGATGACCTGCCTTTATCACAATCAACTGTTTCGCAACATTTAAAGGAATTAAAGGAAGCGGGGTTGATTAAGGGTAATATTGATGGCGTTTCCGTATGTTATTGTATTGATGAAAAAGAATGGATCAAAGCCCAAGCACAATTGAATATGTTATTTGAAAAAATAGAAGTTAAATCAGCGAAATGCTGCTCCTAATATTATAATAATTAAAAATAAATTTTATGCAAACTGAAGAACAATTAAAAGAAATCGTAAGAAAAAAATATAGCGAAATTGCTTTACAAGACAAGGAAACCAATATGTCATCCTGTTGTGGCGCAGGGGGTTGTTCAACTGAGGTATACAATATCATGTCAGAGGACTATACCACTTTGAATGGATATAATGCAGATGCAGATTTAGGATTGGGTTGTGGACTGCCAACACAATATGCGCAAATTAAAAAAGGGGATGTGGTCGTTGATTTAGGAAGTGGCGCTGGGAATGATTGTTTTATTGCGCGTCACGAAACAGGGGAAACCGGCAAGGTGATTGGTATTGATTTTACGCCAGCCATGATTGATAAAGCAAGATCAAATGCGGAAGTGAGAGGTTATAATAATGTTGAATTTAGACAAGGTGATATTGAGTCTATGCCAATAACAGCAAATACAGCAGATGTTATTGTAAGTAATTGTGTTTTGAATTTAGTACCCAACAAGGATGCCGTTATTAAAGATATTTATAGGGTGTTAAAACCAGGGGGTCATTTTAGCATTTCGGATGTGGTTTTGGTTGGCGCTTTGCCTGAAGGATTAAGAAAAGATGCTGAAATGTATGCGGGTTGTGTTTCAGGGGCCATTCAAAAGGAAGTGTATATGGAATTAATTCATGCGAATGGTTTTGAACAAGTAACGATCCAAAAGGAAAAGGCAATCATCATTCCTGATGATATTTTAATTAATTATTTAACTACGGATCAAATTGCTGCATTTAAAAATGGGGCTACTGGTATATTTAGTGTAACCGTATTTGCCAAAAAACCAATGGCGGAAAAATGTGTGCCTGGGGGCGGATGTTGTTAATAAAAAATATAAATTAAAAAGTATAGGATGAAAAATATATTAGTGTTATGTACAGGTAATAGTTGCCGTAGTCAAATAGCAGATGGCTATTTAAAACACTTTGCGAATGGCAAAGCAAATATATATAGTGCAGGTGTTGAAACACATGGTGTAAACCCAAAAGCGATTGCAACCATGAAAGCCGATGGGATTGATATAGCTAACAATACTTCCAATAATGTGTTAGAATATAAAGATATTCCCTTTGATTTTATTATTACTGTTTGTGATAATGCAAAGGAGCGTTGTCCCTATTTCCCAAGTAATGCAATCAAGTTTCACTATAATTTTCCGGATCCTGCTAAAGCAACAGGTACAGAAGAAGAAATCAATAATTCATTTGCTTCAACCAGAGATTTAATCAAAAAGTATTGTGCTGATTTTGTGCAACAGCATCTTTAATTCCATTGTATTGCAAAATACAAACATGGGTTATTGCCAACATTGGTAAGATTGTGCAATATTTTTGATCCATATAATACAACATCTCCTGGATTAGCCTTTTGATGATCGGTCCCAATTTGGACTTCAGCATTGCCATCTAGCATTAAAATAATTTCTTCATTCACATGGGTATGCGGTTCATGACTTTTGAAACCAACGTTTAACTGGGTGACATGTATATCAAATCGATTTAACATGGCAGTAGGGCGATCAAAAAATTGTCTTACACCACCTCTTTCATGTGGCTTAAATTTGATATTGTCCCAAAGGGTAATAAAGGATCCACCAGCTTTTACGCCTCTTTCAATGTTTATTTTTTCACCTGCAGAATAACTCATTTCGTAAATCTGTAATAAGTTAGTACTGTTATTTTTGATTTGTATTTTATCGCCAGGTAATACACATACTACTGATCCTCTGTTTAATTGTAATTTTTGGTCATTGAGTTCAATATCAGCTATGCCGGTTTTAATGATGTAAAATTTTTCCTGTTGTGCTGTAGATTTCCCTTCCCATTTTTTTCCTCTAGGAATACTGATTCCTATCATAGCATGCTTAGTTAAAATACCCCCTTCGCCCCCGAAAATGGTCGATTTTTGCACCTTAGCGGAATTGCCGTTATTATTGATATCCCATTGATATACTTTGGATTGTAAGCTATTTTTTTGCGCTTGCAATAGGCCAATCATTAATATTAAATAAAGTGTAAATCTGAATTTCATACAAAATAGTTTAATGATTTATTAATTTGCTTTTACGCCAATACATAAAGGATGTTGTGTAATTATGCGTAATTTTATCTTTGAAAATACACGATTAGCTATGAAAAAACAAATCTTACTATTAATAACAATGTGTTTTGCATTAGTATTAAACGCACAATTGATTCCATCACAAATTACTTTACCTAATGGTTGGAAATTATCGCCTGTAGGAAAATCGTTTGCTTTGGGGGATTTACCTTTAAACATAGCCGTGAGTAAATCCGGAAATTTGTTAGCTGTGACGAATAATGGTCAAAGTACGCAAAGCATACAACTCATTGATGCTAAGTCAGAAAAAGTGATTGATTCTGTTGCTATAGGAAAATCATTTTATGGCTTGCAGTTTTCAGCAGACGAAAAATATCTATTCGCTTCAGGCGGACATGATAATATCATTATTAAATATGCAATAAAGAACAATCGTATATTTAATACAGATACATTTAAGCTTGGCAAACCTTGGCCTACCGCTATTGGCCCTTCAGGTATTGCATTAGATGAAAAAAGAAATTTATTATATGTCGTTACGCGTGAGGATAGACAGCTTTATATTTTTGATTTAAAAACAAAACAATTTGTAAAAAAATTATCTATTGATGGTGAAGCGTATGCTTGTGTAATGAATCCTAATAAAAATGAACTTTATGTGAGCTGCTGGGGATGCGATCAAGTTAATACGCTTGATTTAACTACTTTAACTTGGAAGCTATCCATCAAAGTGGGTGACAATCCAAATGAGATGTTGGTGACGCCCGATGGCAATTATTTATATGTTTGTAATTCAAATGATAATAGTGTTTCGGTAATCGATTTAAAATCCAAAACAGTTATTGAAACATTAGACGCTGCGCTTTTTCCAAATGCGCCTAGTGGTTCTACGACCAATAGCTTAAGCTTGGATGCAATTAATAAGCGTTTATACATAGCGAATGCAAATAATAACTGTATTGCAGTTTTTGATGTGGAGGAGCCTGGTGAAAGTGTTGCAAAAGGGTTTATTCCAGTGGGTTGGTATCCAACTTCAGTGCGTGTAATCAATAAAAAATTATGGGTTGCTAACGGAAAAGGGTTTTCATCAAAACCAAATGCTTTTGGTCCTTCTCCAGTGCGTCCAAAGGAGGAAGTGATAAGCCATGGTGCCAGTTTTAAACCAGGCGACCAGGTTGAATATATTGGTAGCTTGTTCAAAGGCAGTATGAGTATTATTCCTATTCCTACTGATAAGGATTTAGTAGCTTACTCAAAGGCGGTATATAAAAATGTGCCTTATTCAATTGCTAAAACAAAACTAGCGGATGCAAACGCACTAGGTTTTCCAATACCAATGAAGCAAAATCAAAGCTCGCCCATCAAGTATGTTTTTTATGTTATTAAGGAAAACAGAACCTACGATCAGGTATTAGCTGATCTACCGCAAGGAAATGGAGATACTAGCTTGTTATTATTTGGAAGAAATGTAACCCCCAACCAGCATCATATTGCGGAGTCATTTGTTTTGCTTGATAATTTTTATGTTGATGCCGAAGTGAGTGCGGATGGTCATAATTGGTCCATGGGTGGATACGCAACTGACTATTTAGAAAAAACATGGCCAAGTAGTTATGGTGGTCATGGCGGTACTTATGGCGGTGAAGGTGAAAGAGAAATTGCCAATAATAAAAATGGCTTTATTTGGAATCAATGCTATCGAAACGGAGTAAGCTATAGAAGCTATGGTGAATTTGTATCTGCAGGCAAACCTAGAATTTCAATTTTAAAAGACCATTATTCTACTAAGTATCCAAGTTATAATTTAGCAATTACGGATACCTATCGTTATCAAGTATGGAAAAAGGATTTTGATTCCTTGTTGGCAATAAATAAAGTGCCACAGTTTAATACGGTTCGATTTGGAAATGACCATACCGAAGGTTTGCGATTAGGTAGACCAACGCCTTATGCGCATGTTGCTGATAATGATTATGCAGTAGGTTTATTTATTGAAGCATTAGCCAAGAGTCCCATCTGGAATGAGACAGCTGTTTTTATTTTAGAGGACGATGCGCAAAATGGATCTGATCACGTGGATGCGCACCGCAGTCCAGCTTATGTTGTTGGAGGATTTGTGAAACGCAATTATGTTGACCATACGCCTTATACCACTACTTCTATGTTAAGAACCATGGAGCTTATTTTAGGCATGCCTCCAATGACCCAGTATGATGCTGCTGCAACGCCCATGTGGAAATGTTTTGATTCAACTGCAAAACCATTTGTGTTTTCAGCGATTGCTCCAAAAATAAATACGAAGGAAGTAAATACGGCGCGTAATGAATGGCAGCAAAAATCAGAAAAATTGAATTTTGTTGTTGAGGATAGTAACAATGACTATGAGTTTAATAAAATATTATGGCATGGGTTAAAAGGCAATATTCCATACCCTGCGCCGCGCCGTGCAGCTTTTGTAAACCCGACGGAAAAAGATTAATTGATTTTTTTGGAATAGAATATTTCTATGAATATTAAAATTATTAAAAATAGATCTGATATTGGCGCGGGTACACGTGGTTCAGATATGGGTATAGATGCAATTGAAATTGCTGCAATTAATCAGAATAATGATTTTTTTCATCGTCATGCATTTGTTGATGTTAAAACGCATAATGAATCTATCTATCATAAAAACACTAATAATTTTGCCAAGCGTATTGAGCATGTAAAGGAACAATGCCAGCGTGTTTCTGATGCTGTCAAAGAAACTATTACATCAGGCAATTTCCCTATTGTATTATCTGGAGATCACTCATCGGCGCTAGGAACCATGAGTGGCATTAAGGCAGCAAATCCGGACAAAACAATTGGTGTAATTTGGATTGACGCACATGCTGATTTACACTCTCCATACACTTCACCTTCAGGTAATATTCATGGAATGCCTTTGGCTGCTGCAATGAATTTAGATAATATAGCTGCAAAAATTAATGAACCAGGTGAAATCACAGCGCAACAGTGGAACGAATTAAAAAATATTGGAATTGCTGGGCCAAAAATAATTCCTGCGCATTTAGTATATTTTGGTTTGCGTGATTTTGAGTCTGCAGAAAAACAAATAATTGATCAGCACGAAATTTTATTTTTTGAAGTTGAAGAGACTAGAGCAAAGGGGCTGGAATTTTATATTCAAAAAGCGATTAGGCAATTAAATAGTTGCGATCAAATTTATATATCCTTTGATGTGGATTCATTGGATTGCGATCGAGTTTCTTATGGAACTGGGACTCCGGTGCCTGTTGGCTTTTCATCTGGTGAAATAAAGGAGCTATTAGCGCTCTTTATTGCAACAAAAAAGGTTTGTTGTGTTGAATTTGCCGAGGTCAATCCACTTTTGGATAATAAAGGCAATAAAATGGCCGAAACGGCATTTGAAATTTTAGATCAATTAGTCGATGACGTAATGCGCCCCTAATTATTTTTTTTCTTTTTTTAGTGACTAATGTATTATTTTTATCACCTAAATTAAAAATATGTCAACTAAAATTACCATTAACAATAACGGT
This sequence comes from uncultured Bacteroidota bacterium, assembly GCA_938008665.1. Classification (GTDB taxonomy): domain Bacteria; phylum Bacteroidota; class Bacteroidia; order Chitinophagales; family Chitinophagaceae; genus Sediminibacterium. The sequence goes on along the minus strand of CALLKA010000088.1, from coordinate 553 downwards.
TCATTAAAAGTAGAAGGAGAATTCACCATTGTAGATCGTACTGGAAATACATACGATTTAGCAGGTAGGGAAGTGATTGGACTTTGCCGTTGTGGATTAAGTAAGAACAAGCCATTTTGTGATGGCGCTCATAATGGAAATTTTGAACACGAAGCAACTGCGTTCGCACTTCCGCCTAAAAAAACGGTTTAATTCTTTTTTAGCTTTTCCTTTTTTGGATTTTGCAAAATATTAAAGGCGGCCTAATTGGGCCGCCTTTAATATTGTTAATGAACAGAACATTATTACTTTTTCTTTTCACAAGTGTTCATCCCAAATAATGTATATAGGGGACAAAAGCTAATGATACTAGTTAATAAAAATACACCACCCAATACAAGTAAGGCTATACCTAAGGTGCCTTCAACAAGTTTAGTGATATACAACCCAGCAAATACAATAGCAAGAACAATTCTAATTGCCTTGTCAGCAGCACCCATGTTTGATTTCATATGGTTTATTTTAAATTATAAAAAATGGAAGTTCAGTTAGCTATTCTATCTAAATTTCAGCT
>CALLKA010000087.1 GCA_938008665.1 uncultured Bacteroidota bacterium | reverse complement strand
CATACAAATGGTAGATATGTAATTTCTAAAGGCTTAGATGAAACCAAGGATCAGAGTTATGTATTATGGGGCGTGGATCAGGATTTATTAAGTAGAACTATTTTACCATTAGGTGGCATGCACAAATCTGATATCAGACAAATGGCTATTGATATGGGTTATCCAGAATTAGCTAAGAAAAGCGAGAGCTATGAAATTTGTTTTGTACCAGATAACGATTATCGTGGATTTTTAAAACGCCGCGTAGATGGATTGGAAGAAAGAGTGAATGGAGGTTGGTTTGTAGACACCAATGGAAAAAGATTAGGCAAACACAAAGGCTATCCATTTTATACGATTGGACAAAGAAAGGGATTGGAATTGGCCATGGGGCATCCCGTTTATGTGACCGATATTGATCCAGTGAATAATGTAGTTGTGATTGGTGAAGAAACTGACTTAGACAAAAACGATATGATGGTCGCTAAATTGAATTGGATAAAATATGATCATTTATCAGAATCTATGGATGTGATGGCAAAAATTAGATACCACGATTCAGGTGCATTATGCACTTTATCCAATACGGACAATGGCGTTCAAGCAAGATTTTACGAAAATGTAAAAAGCATTGCACCAGGACAAAGCGCTGTTTTTTATGAAGGGGATGATGTGGTTGCAGGCGGTATTATTCAAAGTGGCCAATTAACCGCAAACCGCTAATCAATTAATCCGCGATTTTTTCAAGTAAAGCACCAAACAAAGTATCGGCTTGTTTGTCGTATCCTTTAAAGTATTGTTGTTTCACCACTTTAAATTTACCAGTAGCTAATAACTTGGCTATATTATTTTCGTTTTCATCTTGATATACAGAACAAGTGGCGTATAACAAATGCCCATGCAGCTTTAAAGCTGGAATTAAATTTTCAATAATTTTTCCTTGCAACTCCATATAGTTATTAAGTTGCTCCTGTTTAAAATATTTTAATTGTTCAGGTGTCCTACCCCAAGTGCCGCTTCCAGAACAAGGCACATCCGCAAAAATAAAATCGAATTGTTTCTTTATTTCAAATGGATAAACCAAATCCACCACTTGCACAGAAGAAGGCCTGATGCCTGCTTCCGCTAATCGTTTTTCACAATTATGTAAAATAGATTCTCGAATATCTGTAACATGAATTTTAATATTTGCTAAATAATCAAACATTAAAATAGATTTTCCGCCACTTGCAGCGCAGGCATCCCAAACATTTAACACCTGATCCATACTCGTTGGCACGAGTGCAAGCAGGGAAGCAAGTGCTTGTGAATTTATATCCTGGATCACCACTTCCTTATTTAACTCCAATACATTTTGAAGTGAAGTGGTATTAACGAAAGCAAAAGTGGTGGGCGTAATTTCCTGATAAGTAATTTGTGCCGCAATTAGTTTTGGAATTACTTTTTCTCTTTGCCAAGGACGTACCCGTATAAACAACAAGGGCTGCTCCTGATGGGATGCGACAAATTGTTTCACATTTATTTCCGAGGATACATTTTGCACAAGGGGGAAAACAATTTCACCATCTCTAAAATGGGCATAACAAAATGCGGAAATGCTTTTTCTATCCCGACTACCATGTTTTTTATTAGCCGAAAAGTACTTCTTTAAATAATTGGCCAATGGCTCCTGCCCCTGGTAGTTGTCTAATAAGTTTTCAGCTATTTGTTGGTGAATCTGTTGGTGCATATATAAAGCCTTGCTTTCGCAGGAGCCCAAAATTAGCGGATAAATTTAACAAGTACGTCTCCCGAAAAATGGATAATTAGATTAGGGTTGATCTACCCCAAAAGGGAACTTTCTTCCGTATTCAAACCCTGAAAAATTGCTCCAGGTTTACCTCCTATTTTATTTCCCTTTATTTTCAAGAAAATACCAGTCGTATAGCATATATAACTACTTGATTTACATATAGTTGTATTGATTTTTATTTTTTTTGTATTTTAATTTTAATTATTTGTTTAAGTACCTTACCTTTGCCCTCCTGAAAATTAATATTAGTACATGGCAAATCATTCGGCTACCAAAAAAGATGTAAGACAAGCAACTAAACGTCGCGATAGAAATCGTTATTACGGTAAAACTACGCGTAATGCTATTCGTGAACTGAAAACAGTTGAAGAGCAAAAAGCATATGACGAGAAGCTTCCTAACATCATTTCTCAAATCGACAAATTAGCAAAACGTGGAATTATCCACAAAAATAAAGCGGCTAATTTAAAGAGTAAGTTAGCGAAACACACTGCAGTTAAAGCTGTAGTTGTTAAGAAAAGAAATTAAAACCGCTCAGCGGGACTAAACTTATACACTTCAAAATCCCCTCGAGTTTTCGGGGGGATTTTTTTTTGCTTAACTTCGTCGCATGATTGAAAAAATCCTTATCCTCGACTTTGGTAGCCAATATACCCAGCTGATCGCTAGGGCTGTTCGTGAAGCGAATGTATATTGCGAAATCACCCCTTTTCACAAAGCAATACAGTTTGACCCAAGTTTAAAAGGGGTCATCCTAAGCGGCTCCCCTGCCAGTGTAAACGAGGAGGAAGCACCCAATATTGATATTAAAGCCATATTAGAGAAAGTCCCAGTATTGACTGTTTGTTATGGTGCCCAATTAAGTGCAAAAAACTTTGGTGGTAAGGTAGAAAAATCGAATAAAAGAGAATATGGTCGTGCCCAATTAAGGATCAAGAAACAGGACATCTTATTTAAAGATATTGAAGATAATAGCCAGGTTTGGATGAGCCATAGCGACTCTATTACCCAACTCCCTGACAACTTTGAGCTTTTAGCTGATACTGACAGCATTCCCGTAGCCGCTTTTCGCAAAAAGCAGGACGATGGCAATAGTTTACATGGCCTACAATTTCACCCTGAAGTGTATCACTCTACCCAGGGTAAGGTAATGATCAAAAACTTTTTGGTGGACATTTGTGGCTGCCATCAAAATTGGACCCCAGCTTCCTTTGTAACTGAAACGGTCCAAAAGCTGAAGGAGCAAATTGGAGAGGGTCATGTGATTATGGCATTAAGTGGCGGAGTGGATAGTACCGTAGCTGCCACCCTAATTCATAAGGCCATCGGAGATCGTCTTCATGGTATTTTTGTAGACAATGGGGTTTTACGCAAGGACGAGTTTCAGCAAGTGCTAGATACCTACCACGCCATTGGATTAAATGTTCGCGGCATTGATGCCAAACAAATGTTTTATGATGGGCTTGCTGGCAAATCTGAACCGGAAGAAAAGCGAAAAGTAATAGGAAAACTATTTATAGATATATTTCAAGTAGAGGCATCTAAAATGCTGGAAGCTAAGTTTTTAGGTCAAGGAACAATATATCCTGATGTCATTGAAAGTGTAAGTGTACACGGACCTTCTCAAACCATTAAATCACACCACAATGTGGGTGGTTTACCTGAGTCATTGCACCTTACTTTAGTGGAGCCATTGAGAAGCTTATTTAAAGATGAGGTTCGCCGAGTAGGCCTTGAATTAGGTATACCTAGCGCTATGATCGCCAGACATCCTTTCCCAGGACCTGGACTAGCCATTCGTATACTAGGGGAAGTTACCGCCGAAAAAGTAGACCTCCTTCAAAGAGCCGATGCGATTTACATGAATGGACTGAAAGAATTTGGATTGTATGATAAGGTATGGCAAGCAGGAACCATTCTTTTACCAGTAAAAAGCGTGGGTGTGATGGGTGACGAAAGAACCTATGAATTCACCGTGGCTTTAAGAGCTGTAACCTCAGTGGATGGCATGACAGCAGACTGGGCACATTTACCTTATGAATTCCTAGCACATATGAGCAATTCCATCATAAATGAAGTAAGGGGAATTAACCGTGTGGTATACGATATCAGCAGCAAACCTCCTGCAACTATAGAGTGGGAATAGATTAATATTTTATTTTAATTATATAAACCTAAACATTTGTAAATCATTTGTTTAGGTTTTTTATTTATATTAACACTTCAAGTTGTCCTATAAAAAATCCCGATGGCTATTTAAGCGATCGGGATGAATAAAACCTATGATTTAAACGCGAAACTAAAACAACTAGTTCATCGTGCGCTTCATATTGGTAATTTGGTCCTGTAAATTATTAACTACGCCGGCTAATTGATCTACATTCCACATGGGCTGCGCCCCTGCTTTTTGGATAATATAAACTGCCTTCCATATCTCTACTATATCTTGTGTATTTACTTGATATGGCTCATACAATGGATTGTCACTCAATAAAGTAAGTCGTTCAGTAACATCTTCATTGGTGATCACTCGCTTGTATACCACACCATCTGAATTTGAGACTACGATATAGGTATTACTGTTCTTTACCTCCTTCATATTATCCACTTTTTCACCCACAATTACACTTCCACTTGGGGTGGGTAGCATACTATCCCCGATGATTTCAAACGCACGGTAATCACCGGGCGCTAACATCGGTAATGTGAATGTATTTAGTTCATCCAAGAACTCTGGATCCGCATAACCTGCCAAATAACCTGCTGCAGCCTTAACAGGCACAAAGGGAACAATGGGTGCTAAACTGATGGACTTATCTGATTTCATAGAGCGACGACGCTCTAAATAGCTATTATTCGAACCTGATGACAATCCACCTGTTTCAGATAAATCCTGAAACAAGAATTGCTCTAAACTGATATTAAATTTTGCACAGATAACTTCCTGCACATCCAACCTTGGTTCGGCGCGCTCCTCCTCATAAGCCCCTACCAAGGATCGCTTAATTTGAAGTTGATTGGCCATTTCTTCTTGTGTCCATTCGCGCTGCTTTCTGATGTATTTTAAATTTTTTCCTGCGTATGACATAACTAATGATTTTAGTGCAATTTACTAATATATTTAGTATTTCCAAATATTTTTAGCAATTTTTTTAAAATATTTTCGTTGCGCACCTACCTCCTGCTTCGTTCATTTATAATTTTTGTGACAAGGGCCTTGCTTAGTAACTTGCAGTATGGCAAAAACAAAAGCAGAAAAGCCGGTTATACTTATTACCAATGATGACAGTATTAGTGCACCAGGCATTAAGGCATTAGTGGAAGCGGTGAAGGATTTAGGTAAAGTAATAGTGGTTGCCCCCGATAAACCACAAAGTGGTATGGGGCATGCCATCACCCTTGGACAACATTTAAGATTACAAAAAGTACCTATTTTTGACGGCGTTGAGGCCTACACTTGTAGCGGAACACCCGTGGATTGTGTAAAATTAGCGGTAGATAAAGTACTACACCGTAAGCCTTCTATTTGTTTGAGTGGGATCAATCATGGCGCTAATCATTCGATCAATGTGATTTATTCTGGCACCATGTCGGCAGCATTGGAAGCTTCCATTGAAAGTATCCCCAGTATAGGATTTAGCTTATTGGACCTAAGCAATGATGCCGATTTTACCGCTGCCCAGCATTATGCACGCATTATAGTGAAGCAATTACTCGCCGATAAAAATTTAGATAAACACCTTTGCTTAAATGTAAATATCCCGAATGTGGCAACGCAATTGATCAAAGGGATTAAAATTTGCAAACAGTCCTATGCGAAATATGATGAAAAATTTATTGAGCGTACCGACCCGCATGGTAAAAAATATTATTGGTTGACGGGCGAATTTGTCAACTTTGACAAATCAAAGGATACGGATGTATGGGCATTGAAAAATAATTATGTCAGTGTGGTTCCTGTGCAATTTGATTTAACCAATCATTTGCTCAAGGAAAAACTAAGTAAAAAATGGAAATGGTAAAGGACAATTATATATTAGGCGTGGTGCTTGGACTCCTGCTCCCATTTTTTGGGTTTTACCTTTTTTATGAATGGAAGTTTAGCATATTCTCCTTTTCAGAATTTGGCGATTTACTCATTCAACAAAAATCGGTATTGTCGGCAATGATTAGTGTATCCTTATTATTGAATGGAGGTGTACTCACTTACTTTTTTCAGAAACAAGCAGATAAAACTGCGAAGGGAATATTTTTCACAACTTGTATTTATGCAATTATTGCAATTGCATGCAAATGGTTTTTATAAATGCGATATTATATCATAGCTGGCGAAGCCAGCGGCGATTTACATGGATCTAATTTAATTAAATCCATCATAGCAAAGGATACAGCTGCTGTTATCCAATGTTGGGGTGGCGATTTAATGCAAGCCGCAGGCGGAAATGTAGTAAAACATTATCGCTCATTGGCCTTTATGGGATTAGTGGAAGTAGTGATGAATTTATCTACCATCCTAAAGAATATTAATTTTTGCAAACAAAATATAACGGATTTTCAACCCGATGTTTTAATCTGTATTGATTACCCTGGTTTTAATTTACGCATTGCCAAATGGGCTAAGCAAAAAGGGTTGAAAGTAATTTATTTTATTGCGCCACAGGTATGGGCGTGGAAGGAAAACAGGGTACCTGCGATGCGCGCATGTATTGATCGATTATTATGTATCCTGCCTTTTGAGAAAAAATATTTTAAGGACCGTTGGAATTGGGAGGTAGATTATGTGGGACATCCTTTAATGCAAGTGCTTGCTTCACAAGTGAATTTACCCCACCCTTTGCCCCAATTAAATGGGCAAGCGATAATTGCATTATTACCTGGAAGTAGAAAGCAAGAAATTGAAAAGATGTTACCCATGATGTTATCCGTGGCTGCACATTTCCCTAATGAACATTTTGCAGTGGCACAAGCCCCAGGATTAGCGGATGATTGGTTCAACGCATTGATGCCTAATTTACCTAATGTCCATATTGTTAAAAATAATACTTACGCTATTTTAAACCATAGCAAAGCAGCACTGGTCACTAGTGGCACTGCAACACTTGAAACTGCATTATTAAATGTGCCAGAAGTAGTTTGTTACAAAGGCAATCGGATTACATTAATGCTCGCCAAAAGATTTGTGAAAATTAAATTCATTGCCTTGGTGAATTTAATTATGGACAAAGAAGTGGTGAAGGAATTGATACAGGAAAATTTGACCACTAAAAACCTAGTAGCAGAACTCAACCAATTGTTAAATAATGCAGCAGTGCAGCGTCAAATTAAAAACGACTATACTACTTTAAAAAATATATTAACGACTGGACACAATGCCAGTGAAGTAGCTGCGCAAATTATTATGGAAGAGCTCAAATAAAATTTATTTAAGCAGGGGCAAAATCACAAATCGAAATAGCATTACTAGTAATCCAATAATGAACATGAATAAAGAAATGCGATTCATGCCATGCATGTAACCCATCCACTTGGTGCGTTGTTGATTAGGGTCTCTTTTTTTGATAAATAAATATTCCCCAAATTGATTCCAGATACCCATAAAATTAATTTTAAATTAAGAATGTGTATTGAGCCAAGCACTTAAATGCTTGGTAATTTGTGCTGATTCAATAATAAATCCATCGTGTCCATATAAGGAATCAATCGCCACCAATGTTGCATTGGGCATATGTTGTTCCATAAAACGCTGCTCATCCAATGGACATAAAATATCGCTATTAATCCCCATTATAAAAGTAGGCGTTTGAATCATACCTAAGGTTTTAATTAAATCTCCGCCACGTTTACGCGCTAAATGATGACTATCCATTGACTTAGTTAATAACCAATAACTATAAGCATTAAAACGCTTTACTAATTTATCACCTTGGTATTCGATATAGGAAGATGCTTTAAAGTTGTCTATTTTTTCTGGATCCTCATCCGTTTGTTTTTCTTGGAAAATACCATAGTTGCGATAAGTTAACATACCAATGGCGCGTGCGGCTTTTAATCCCTTTGCGCCCGCATTCGGTGTTGCTTCCTTCCAAGTACAATCTGCTTCTATAGCCAAACGTTGCGCCGTATGCACAGCTACACCCCATGCACTTTCAGAAGGTGAGGTTGCAATCAAAAACATTTTATGAATTACAGTGGGTTCAAAAATGGCCCACTCTAATGCTTGGTAGCCGCCCATACTTCCACCTAATAATAAATCGATCTCTTCAATCCCTAAATGTTGGCGCAATAAAATATGCGCTTGCACCATGTCACGTATGGTCAATGTTGGAAAATTATTTAAACTAATTTCTGTGCCTAAATCCTCTACGCTCAATGGCCCAGTGGATCCATAACAGGAACCAACGATATTTGCACAAACAATAAAGTAATCATTCTGATTTATTAAGGACCCCTCACCTATCAAACCCTTCCACCATTCTACCACTTCTGAATTGGCCGTTAAGGCATGGCAAACCCATGCTACTTTTTTACCTGGCGTATATTCCCCGTATGTATGATAGGCTATTTTAAGCTTTGGCAAACTGACCCCACATTCAAGTGCAAAAGGTTGATTATATTGATATATTGCTGGACCCATTTTTTCGAATTCTAGTGCTAAGTAAGTATCTATTTGAATTACCTTTGCCAAAGGTACAAATTTTATACTTCTTATCTACTAACAAGCATTAACCTATGGCAACTATAACTTTAAAGCGAATTGACGACGACTATCAATTTGTTACGACCGATGAAACTGGACAAACCATCACCATGGATATCCCTGCGGACCAAGGCGGGCATGGCAATGGTGTTAGACCAATGCAAGCATTATTAAGTGCATTAGGTGGATGTAGTGGTGTAGATATCGTGATGATATTAAAGAAACAAAAAGAAACTATTGAAGTTTTAGAAATGGTCATTAATGGGGAACGTCAAGTAGGTAAAGAACCTGCATTATGGGAAACAATCCATATTATTTTTAAATTTAAAGGAACCATGACCAAAGAAAGAGCTGAAAAAGCATGTGCGCTTTCAATAGACAAATATTGTTCCGTAGCAGCTACCTTAATTGCAGCTGGTGCGAAAATTACATGGACCGTTGAAATATTGTAATACAATTTTTCAACAAGCAAAAATCAAATTAAGCAAGATCACATTTTAATATTAGTAGCATGAAACATAATCAATCAAAATTAATCAGAACCAGGGTTCCTCAAACTAATGAACATGAACATTCCTCCCCCTTGTTTTTAACTAGTAGTTTTACTTTTGATAATGCGGAAGATATGCGTGCTGCGTTTGCAGATGAAACAGATGCAAATATTTATAGTCGTTTTTCTAATCCAAGCGTTCAAGAATTTGTAGATCGTTTATGTGTTTTAGAAAATGCGGAGGATGGTTTTGCAACAGCGAGTGGCATGAGTGCGGTTTTTGGTTCTTTTATGGCCTTATTAAAAAAAGGAGATCATTTATTATCCTGCAATTCAATTTTCGGAAGTACGCATACGGTGATATCCAAATACTTACCCAAATACGGTATTGATTATAGCTATGTGGGTGCAAGTGCAACTGCAGCAGAGTGGGAAGCAGCTATTACGCCACAAACTAAAATGATTTATTTAGAAACGCCTACCAATCCTGGATTGGATGTGTTGGATATTAGTATGATCAGTGCGATTGCTAAAAAACATAAAATCATATTAAATGTCGATAATTGTTTTGCAACACCTATTGGACAAACACCGATTGATTTAGGTGCGGACCTAGTGGTACACTCTGCAACCAAATGGATTGATGGACAGGGACGCGTATTAGGCGGTGCTGTTGTTGGTCGAAAAGATTTGATTCATGACATTTATTTATTTTGCCGATCTACTGGACCTTCCCTATCTCCATTTAATGCATGGGTATTAAGTAAGAGTTTAGAAACTTTGGAAGTGAGAATGGAAAGACACGCAAGCAACGCTTTATTTATCGCAGAACAGTTAGAAGGAAATAGTAAAATCAATTTTGTAAAATATCCTTTCTTAAATTCCCATCCACATGTTGCTATTGCAAAAAAGCAAATGAAAAGTGGTGGCGGTATTGTATGCTTTGAATTAAAAGGAGGCATTGAAGCTGGCCAAACATTTCTTAATACATTAAAAATGTTATCATTAACGGCCAACCTTGGCGATACACGTAGTATTGCATCTCACCCTGCAAGTACCACACACGCCAAATTATCAGAAGCAGAACGCCAAGCAGTGAGTATTACACCAGGCTTAATACGTATATCTGCGGGTCTAGAACATAGAGAAGATATTTTAGCGGATATTTTACAAGCACTTAATGCATGTTAAATAAATTTTCCTATAAATAGGAACGCAACCTTATTATTTATCCAATTAATTCAATAAGCCTACTCAATTCACATGTGTAGGCTTATTTGTTACTTATTTTTGGTCATTTCCCTCCCTTAAATTGCTAATTTTTTGTATATTGAATTCGCTTAAAACCAACCTATGAAAACAAAAATTAGTGTCTTATTATCTTCCATGATGTTTTTACAATATTATATTTGGGGTGCATGGTATGTAACCATGGGAACTTATATGGGCGAGGTATTAAAGTCATCAGGAATGAATATTGGCGCCGCCTATAGTGCAGGTGCCATTGCAACCATCATCAGTCCCTTTTTTGTTGGCATGATTGCAGATCGTTTTTTTGCAGCACAAAAAATTATGGGTGTATTACATTTACTAGGTGCTGCCCTACTATATTATGCAACACAAGTAAACAACGATAGTTTTTATTGGGTTATTTTAGTTTACTCCTTATTGTATATGCCTACCATTGCTTTAAGTAATAGTGTAGCATTTGCACAAATGACAGATGCAGGAAAACAATTTCCTTGGATTCGTGTATTTGGAACATTGGGTTGGATTGCCGCAGGATTAATCATTAGTCAATTAGGTATTGAAAAAACAGCAGGTACTTTTCAAGTGGCTGCTGGCGTATCCATTGTGCTTGGATTATTAAGTTTTGCATTACCTAACACCCCACCTAAAGGGAAAGGTGAAAAAGCAAATGCCTTGGCTATACTAGGCACCGATGCTTTTGTATTATTTAAAACAAGGTCCTTTTCAATCTTTTTCATTTCAGCTATTTTAATATGTATCCCCTTATCTTTTTATTATGGATTTGCCAATCCATTTTTAAATGAAATTGGATTAGAAAATGCTGCAGGAAAAATGACTTTAGGTCAGGTATCCGAAGCCATATTCATTTTAGCGATACCATTTATGTTTAATCGTATTGGTGTAAAAAATATGTTGATATTTGGAGTCACGGCTTGGTTATTGCGTTATGTATTTTTTGCTTATGGGAATATGAATACCACTTGGATGTTGTATGCTGGAATTATTTTACACGGCATATGTTATGATTTCTTTTTTGTAACAGGTTATATGTATACCGAGAAAAAAGCAGGAGAAAAAATTAAAAATGCTGCGCAAGGATTATTTACCTTTGCCACCTATGGCGTTGGTATGTTTATAGGAACTAAATACAGTGGTTATGTAGTGGATCAAAATAAATTAACGGATGCAGTTACAGGTGCGGTTCAACATAATTGGACAACCATTTGGCTCATCCCTGCAGCTATCGCTGGTGCTGTATTAATTGCTTTTATTTTATTTTTTAATGAGAAAAAGGAAGCCAGTATTTCGAATTAAAAGATTGAACTAATAAATAGTGATTTTTCAAAGTCACAATCAAATAAAGAATTAAAGAAAAAGAAAGAAAAATAAATTAATCATATAAAAACAGATTTAAGATGAGAATTGCAATGTTAGGTGCAGGATTTATTGGCAGATTTTATGCCGATGCTTTACAAGGATACCGTAGTAAGGACAAGGTAGTAAGTATTTATGCACGACGCGAGGAGTCGGCTACTAAATTTGCTGCCGATTACAATTGTGCACATTGGACCACCGACATGGAAGCCGCAATCAGCCATCCGGATGTGGATGTGGTATGTATTGCACTACCGAATAATATTCACGAAATTGCGGTGATGCTTTGTTGCAAACATAAAAAAGCAGTGATGACCACAAAGCCATTAGGTCGCAATAGTGAGGAAGCTAAAAGAATGTTGATTGCAGTGGAGGAAGCAGGTATTTTTAACGGCTACTTAGAGGACTTAGTGTATACCCCTAAATTTATTAAAGCACAACAAAGTGTAAAAGAAGGCGCAGTAGGACGTATTTTATGGGCGAAGTCACGTGAAACCCACCCTGGCCCCCACAGTGATTGGTTTTGGGATATTGAGCAAGCAGGTGGCGGATGTATTTTAGATTTAGGATGCCATTGCGTTGAAATTTCACGTAGTTATATTGGTAAGGATATCAAACCAATTGAAGTAATGTGCTGGGCAGATACGCAAGTAAAACCTATTGATGCCGAGGATCATGCGATAGGCTTAGTAAAATATGAGAACGGTGCCATTGGTCAATTTGAAGTAAGCTGGACCTTTAGGGGTGGCTTGGATTTAAGAGATGAGGTAATGGGTACAGAAGGTACGATTTGGATTAATAGTTTTTTAAGAACAGGATTTGAAATGTTCACGACTGGTAAAGGCGGTGATTATATTTCAGAAAAATCTGAAAGCAATAGTGGCTGGTTATTCCCTGTGGGTGATGAGCTTAATGAGTTAGGATATAACCATATGTTTATGGATATGTTTAACTCAATGGAAAAAGGCGTTGCACCTAAGGAAACTTTTTATGATGGGTATGTGGTGAATGCAATTTTAGATGCCGCTTACAAATCAGCCAAAACAAAATTATGGGAACCTGTTCAATTAGATATTTGGAGAGGCAAAACTGGATTAACCAAGGAAAGTCATTTGGTGGAATATGATGCTGAGCATTATTTAGTGAAAGAAGAAATGACCCATTATGGTGCGAAAAAATTAATATTGAAAAATAAAGCCACCGGAAAAATTACAGAGCAAACAATTAATTAAGTGTCATAATAATAAGCTTTACATTAAGCCTATTAAATTTCTGTTGACAACATACAATTTCAAACACCCTTTGCGCATGCGGAGGGTGTTTTTTTAATTGGTATTCGCCTTTTTAATTTTAGGATCAATAAATTCCCAATCTAGAACCTGTGGATGCATATGCTGTTGCTTGGCAATTAATTTCATTTGCGCAATGATTGCTGGATTAGCCAGTGCAACATTGATTTTTTCAAACGGGTCATTCGCTATATCATACAGTTCCCAATTTCCTGTTGGATTTTTTCGCACATTCATTTGAACGCCTTTCCAGTTTCCAATTCGCACAGCTATTTGTCCCCCATTTTCAGGGTATTCAAAATACATGAATTCATGTTTTGTTTGTGGCACTTGCTTGCTTAATAAAGTGGGCAATAGGGAAACGCCATCCATACCCATCAATGGCTTACCCGTTAACTCAGCCAAAGTGGGCATAATATCATATTGCACTGACAACAAATTAGATGTTGTATTTTCCTTTATTTTACCCGGCCATCTTGCAATGAATGGAACACGAATGCCACCCTCATACACTTCCATTTTAAGGCCCCTAAAGCCACTGACACTATTAAAGAACTTTGCATCTACTCCAGCTGAAAAAGTAGCTCCATTGTCACTAGAAAACATAATAATGGTATTCTCATCTAAACCCAAGAATTTTATCTTTTGCATGATGATACCCACTTGCGCATCCAAAAAACTAATCATGGCCGCATAAGTACTTAATGGATATTTATTAGGTGCATATCCTTTATCGCCATAATAAGGTTGCTCCTCAAATTGCCCGATATACTTTTGTACATATTCAGCAGGTACTTGTAATGATAAATGTGGAATGGTATAAGGCAGGTAAAGAAAAAATGCCTTGCTTTTATTTTTTTCAATAAAACCTAAAGCCTTTTCCGTCATTTTTGCTGGTGCATAATCCTTGCCACGGTATTTTTCAAAATCAGCATCGGTCGCAGTGGCAGGATTGATAGAAGAATGCACATTGATAAAAGGATTATTTAAAGTATCCCAATGATCATTCTCCCATAAATGAGTAGGGTAATAATTATGCGCTTGCTTTTGATCCAAATAGCCATAATAATAATCAAAGCCTTGCTTTAATGGCGTGCCAGTAGTTCCAGTTACACCTAAACCCCACTTTCCAACCAGCGCA
>CALLKA010000086.1 GCA_938008665.1 uncultured Bacteroidota bacterium | reverse complement strand
GACAAACACAATAACAACAGCTCCAATAACAGGAACTATAATTTTATTTAGATAAATTTATTAATTCGAAAGCCAAATCATCAATCAATTATCTTAACAGGCCTTACCCAACATTTGGTATACTTAAGATAATCATCTTGGGTGCCGTCATTAAAAAATTGAAGCCAAGCATGGTTTTCAATACTTTGATCAATGCTCCAATAGTATTTTCCATTTAAACCTGGAATTTTGTCTTTATTAAGGTATAAAAAATTTAATTCTGCTCTATTAGGTAATCTCCAACCACCTTTTAATTTTTCGCAAGCTTTTCGGGAATCAGCCCATTTCATCTGCATTTTAAAATCGGAGCGAGCCACCAATAATTCACCAATTTTAATCGGGTTGTTGGTGATACTATTTTGAGCAATACAATGAAACGTTAGCATGCATAGTCCAAATATGGCCAACAGCAATTTTGCTTTTTTCATGTAGTTTATAATTTTTGGCTTCAATATCAAATATAATTGTTTTTAATGGGACTAATATACAAGAATTTTGAAACCTAGTCCATCACATTTATGGCATTACGTAATCTAAAATCATCTAAAATGTCCTAAATTGCTTATGCTAATCCAGTGTCATAAAAATGCTCTTTTTACATGATTTTATTGGCTTTGATGATTTACCAGCGAGGGAATTACATTAAAAAAATTCATTACATAAAATATGCTATATGAAAACATTCAACTACCTATTTGTTTTGATATTTATTTCTTTCGCTGCCGTACAATATAATGACCCAGATCCTTATTTATGGATACCCATTTATCTATTTCCAGCGGGGCTTTGTTTTTTAGCTACACGCGAAAAATTTAATAAAAATGCATATATCGGAGGATTAATATTTTTCAGTGTTTATGCAGTATATAAATTGTTAGATCAAAATGGCGTGATAGATTGGTTACGTTTTCATGATGCTGCAAATATCGCAGCAACTATGAAAGCTGAGCAACCCTGGATTGAAGAATCAAGGGAGTTTTTTGGATTGGTCATTATCTTAATTGTTTTATTTATAAATTATAAAAAATTTATAAAATCAAAATAATACGCAACACAGGGATAATGTAACTTAAATCACAAGCTTACCTAATTCAATTTTAACAATATCTTTTATCGCAATATGAAAAGAAGAAAATTTATTATTCAAAGTTCGGTTGGAATGATGGCGGCCTTTCCCGCAATGAAAAACTTATCAATTTTAGATACCCCTTTTTTCACGACAGGAATAAAAATTGGTGAAATTACATCTACATCAGCTGTTATATGGGCCCGCCTTACAGCAAACGAAACTCGTGTAAAAGATACCGGGATTCATCCATCGATTCTATATTGGGATGACGCAGTGAACGAGTGGCATGATACTTCTTATTTTGACAAAAAATATAAAATGGGAAGGCCCGATAAAAATGTTAAAGTTGTCATACCTGAAGGACATACATTGAAAACATTAGATGGTGCTGTTCCTGGCATTGCCGGTCAAATAAGTGTAAAATATCGCGCGATTGGAACAATGGAATGGCAAACAACAAAATGGGAACAAGTAGCATCTGATACTGATTATGCGACGCAATTTAATCTTTATCATCTTGAAGCGAATACCAAGTATGAGATAAACGTGCTAGGAAAAAAGAATAGCAAAGGAATTAAAATTATAGAGGGTAGTTTTAGTACTGCACCAAAAAAGGAGAAAGCGGAACCTGTTAATTTTATGGTGACCACCTGCCATGAGTATTCACACCAAGATGATCCAATGAATGGTGGGTTTAAGATATTTAAGGAAATGCAAAAATTACATCCACAATTTTTAGTACATACAGGGGATGTGTTATACCATGATCAAATTGCAAAAAACTTAGACCTTGCAAAATGGAATTGGCAAAAAATGAATAGCCTCCCAAATAATGTTGTATTTTATCAAAATGTCCCCTGCTATTTCATGAAGGATGATCACGATACCTGGATGAATGATTGTCATTCCGAAACCAAAACGAAATTCATGGGTGAATTTACTTTTAAACAAGGAGCAGCGTTATTTAATCAACAAGGTCCTCATAGTGAAAAATCATATCGAACATTTAGGTGGGGTAAGGATGTCCAAATTTGGTTATTTGATGGACGAGATTATCGAATGCCCAATGAAATGCCTGATGGACCAGATAAAACAATTTGGGGTAAAGAACAAATGTCGTGGTTTAAGGAAACATATAAAGTATCGGATGCAACTTTTAAAATATTAATTTCCCCTACGCCAATCATTGGCCCCGACCGTCCTCAAAAAAAGGACAACCACGCTAATTCTAATTTTACTTTTGAGGGTGATGAAATTCGTGGATTTATCCAAGGGGATAAAAACACATTTGTTGTTTGTGGTGATCGACATTGGCAATATGTTTCAAGGCATTTAAAAACTGGAACGTATGAATTTGCTTGTGGTCCTGCAAGTGACGAACATGCAGGTGGATGGAAAAAAGACGAGGTTTATCCAGAGCATGAATATTTAAACATTGTGGGTGGGTTTTTAAATATTCAAACGCAAAGAGTAAATGAAGTGCCTAATATTCAGTTCACGCATTACAGCGTTGATGGAAAAAGTTTACATCAAAAGAAGTTCATAGCAAATTAGGGTTAGTGACCCATATAGTTACTAAATGTTCCAAATTCGGGAATTGGAACACCCAAACTGATGTCCATAAATCGGCTTTATAATTTATATATTGTACATTTTCCCTTATCTTTCCTTCTCAATATGTTATAAATCATTGATTTATGGAAATTTTGGCGCCCATCTTCGGTTTTTTCACATCCTTTATCTTAATCTATTATCTAAGCGCGTTAAACAGGTCAAATTTATTCTTAGCCCTATTTTTTTTGTGTTGTAATCTAATTGTACTGGTCTATTTTGGCTTGCATTTTTCAAATAATCAATTTTGGGAAGCTATCTTTTTCGTCCATTTCTTACCCTTGTCTTATATCATTGGGCCCCTGTTATTTATTTATGTAAGAACGACAATTTCAGATAATAAACAATTTAAGAAAACTGACTGGCTGCATTTTATTCCTGCCTTTTTAATTTTAATTGCAACCTCACCTTATACATGCTTACCCTTTGATAAAAAATTTGAAATAGCACATCAAATTGTAAAAATTACAGAGAACTATTCACTCAATTTTTATTTTGTCACTTTTGAGTTTATATTATACTCTAGGTCAATACATTTAATTGTATACGCAATTTTTTCCTTTTTTTATTTTCGATATTCTACAAAAAAGATAATAACTACCTACGGTATTGTTCCTACAAATCATTTCATAATAAATAGGTGGATAAACATACTCATTATTATTCAGCTTTTAATAGCGGGAAATAGTTTGGGTCACATGACCACACTATATCATAAGTTTAGTCTATTTGGTATTAAATCAACTGATTTATTTTCTGAGTTATATTTTTTTAGAATCTGCGGCGGCGCTTTTGTTATTCAAAATTTTATACTTTTTTTATTTCCAAAAATTTTATACGGAAATATTTCTTATCAAGTACATAAGGAGACCGAGGGTATTATTGAAGAAATAAAATCGAGTATTGCAAAAAAAGTTACTCCATCGGCAAATCTTGAAAATATAGATATTACCTTAAATCCTTATCTAGCAACACTTCCATTTGTAAAAAAGGGATTTTCGCTTTCTCAAATGTCCTTTGATTTAAAAATATCAGAACGAATTTTGTCAAATTATTTTAATAAGGAATTATCCAAAACATTTGGTGAGTGGAAAAATGACCAGCGTATCAACTATGTATGTCAAATTTTAGATGAAGGCAAAGCAAAAGATATAACTATTGAGGCCATTTCAATTAACGCTGGTTTTGTATCAAGATCAAAATTTATAGATGCATTCAAAGAAAGAAAAGGCGTAACTCCTTCGGCTTATATCAAAGGGCTTGCTGAAAATGCATAATTAAAAAGGCCACCTAAATATAGATGGCCTTTACTTGTAATGGTCGTATTAAATTTAGCGAGGCATTAATCCAAGCTGTCTAAAAAATTCCAAGTTATCAAAGAAGTCAATTTCTTCTGTAATTTTACCATCCACAATTGTTGCAATCGTACAACCAATCACATCTACTTTTTTACCTGTAGCTGGGATTCCAAAAAAGTCACCTGTGTGTACGCCTTTAAACTGCCAATATTTTGTTACTTTATTTCCTTGCCCAAAAATATCTTTAATAATAAATTCTCTTTCTGTAAATCCGGTCACATAGTTTGCATAATATGCTTTAGCATTTGCCGCACCTTTAACTTCAGGTACAGTATGCAAAACCACATCAGTACTGTAAGCAGTATCTAATATATTAACTCTTCCTTCAACAATTGCCACATCCCATACATGGCCATAAAATTTAACATTGTCATTTACTAATTGTTCTCTTTTCGCGCTTTCGTTATTACAAGAAATAAGTGAAGCCGTTACTAGAAGTCCAAAGATTAATTTTTTCATATTATATATATTTTTTCAAAAATACAGCCTAATGCTACATGTCATTTAATCCATCCTATTCAAATATGTTCCACTAAACAAAAAAGGGAACAAAAACTTACCCATCTATCCCTAATTCTTTATTAAATGGCTCCATTTTTCAATACTAACCCAATTTTCGTTAAATTTATTTCATGTAATTAATAGTTACGTATTCCGCTATTTCCTATTTCTATATGTATTTATAGCAAATAACTTTAAATGAGACACCTATGAAACAACTTAACATTACATTTATTACTTTACTAATTACACAGTTCGCTTTTTCACAGCAAAAACCGAATGTAATTTATATTTATGCAGATGATTTAGGCTACGGGGATGTGAGTTATAATGGGGCTTCAAAATTACATACCCCCAATATTGATCAATTGGCTAGTCAAGGTATTGTTTTTAGTAATGGCCACACGACTTCTGCTACCTGCACCCCTTCACGTTATGCATTAATGACTGGAAGATATCCATGGCGTCAGGAAGGGACTGGAATATTACCTGGAGATGCTGCCTTAATTATTCCGGCAAATAAAATAACATTACCGTTGGTTTTTCAGAAAGCAGGGTATCAAACAGGCATTGTTGGGAAATGGCATTTAGGATTAGGTGAATCTGTTCAAAAAAATTGGAATGAAATTATAAAACCGGGCCCCAATGAAGTAGGATTTAATTTTTCGTTTATTTTTCCTGCAACTGCAGATAGGGTACCTACCGTTTTTATTGAAAATGGTAATGTTGTCGGATTAGATTTAAAAGATCCAATTAAAGTTAGCTATAAAGAAAAGTTGGGGGATGATCCTACAGGAAAGGAACATCCTGAATTATTAAAAATGCATACGGATCCAATTCAAGGGCATGATCAAACCATTGTAAATAATATAGGTCGTATAGGTTATATGACCGGTGGAAAAACGGCAAGATGGACTGATGAAGAACTTTCATTTACTTTTTTAGAAAAGGCTAAACAATTTATGGAAGGAAATAAAAATAAGCCCTTCTTTTTATATTATGCCGCTACTGAGCCACATGTCCCAAGAATGCCAGCGACTATGTTTAAAGGTAAGAGTGGACTAGGTTTTAGGGGGGATGCCATTTTACAATTGGATTGGATGGTAGGCGAAATTGTAAGTAAACTAAAAGCATTAGGTATTGAGAAAAATACCATGATCATTTTTTCAAGTGACAATGGGCCTGTGTTAAATGATGGGTATTTAGATGGTTCCATAACTGAGTTAAATGGCCATACGCCTTTGGGTCCATTGCGCGGGGGGAAATCTAGTATTTTTGAGGGCGGTAATAGGGTGCCATTTATTGTAAGTTGGCCAGGAACAATATCGCATCAAGTTTCACCAGCATTGGTGAGTCAGATAGATTTACTAGCCTCCTTTGCGAGCTATTTTAAATTTAAAATTCCAAATGGTGATGCAATGGATAGTGAAAATCACATGAATGCATTATTAGGTAAAACAAAACAAGGGCGTAACACATATATTGAACATGCGGGAACTTTAGCTATTGTAAGTGGTGACTGGAAGTATATTGCTCCTGCTAAAGGCAATGCCATGACCTATGCTACAAATATTGAAACAGGCAATGCAACTATTCCACAGTTATATAATTTAAAAGATGACATTGGCGAAAAAAATAATTTGGCAAACCAATTTCCCGAAAAAGTAGCAGCTTTGGAATTATTGTTAAAGCAAATAAAAGAAAAAAATAATTAAGCCACGCAGGCTTTAATTGATTAATATTAACATACAGATGATCCTTAAATTAATTTAAAATGAAAAAAGTATTTCTAACGTTTTTAAACATTTATTTATTTCTTTTTTTAGCAAACGCGCAGGACGTTGTAAAAAAAGCCAACAATTTTATTGATTTATTAAGTACCGAACAAAAAACAGGCACCTTATTTCCGTTTGACAATGAGGAGCGATATAATTTTCATTTTGTCCCATTTGTAAGAAAAGGTATTACATTCAATGATATGAATGTGCAGCAAACCGAGGCAGGGCTTGCATTATTACGAGCTTGTTTAAGCGAGACGGCTTACAAAAAAGCGACTGATATTGTCGCGATGGAAGTGGTTTTAAAAGAAATTGAAAACAGAAAACCAGAAGACAATTATCGTGATCCAGGAAATTATCATTTTTCAATTTTCGGCATTCCATCTAATAAAACAATTTGGGGATGGCGCTTTGAGGGGCATCATATTTCTTATAATTTTTCTTTTGATAAAAAAATGATTGTTTCTGGCACACCTGGATTCATGGGATCTAATCCTGCAGTCGTACTCACGGGATCCAAAAAAGGGAAAGAAATTTTAAAAGAAGAAACCGAAGAAGGATTTCAAGTGCTTAATTCATTAGATCCACAGCAATTAAAAAAAGCAATTATTGACACTATAGCGTATAAAGACATATTAACTTTTGATAAAAGAAATGCGGAAATTAATCCAAAAATTGGACTTAAGTATACAGAGTTAAATGAAAATCAACAAGCATTGCTTTTGAAATTAATTAAAGTGTATGTAAATAGGTATACTCATTTATTTGCTGAAAGTATGCTGAAGGATATACAAGCCGCTGGATTAGATAATATTTTATTTGCATGGGCGGGTACGACCATCAATAAAGTGGGCAGTCCTACCTATTATCGTGTTCAAGGACCTAGTTTTATTATTGAATATGACAACACACAAAACAATGCAAATCATATTCATTCTGTTATCAGAGATTTAAAAAATGATTTTGGAGGGGATGCTTTATTGAATCATTATAAGCAAGATCACGCAAACAAATAAAAAGAATAATATTCTAATTGATCATTATGGAAAGAAGAAAATTTATTCAAAATTCAGGACTCTTAGCAGCAGGCATTTATCATACTCCGCTAAAAGCCATTGCAGGTCCATTTGTGCAATCTCCCTTGTTACATAATATACCTATTGATAAAAAATTAGATCCGGAGTGGATCAAGTCCTTATATCACAGGGGATTTGTGACTACGTATAAAAAAACGAAAAATGAATTACAATATATTGGCATGCCAATCGGTGGTATCTTTACTGGTACTGTTTACTTAGGCGGTGATGGAAGGCTTTGGTTATGGGATATTTTTAATGAAAATCAAAATGGGATTGATCCAAAGACCATTGAATGGGAATCAGATTTACATGTTGGAAAAAAAGTAAGACCCCAAGATGGTTCTGCATATGTACAACCTGCAAAAAATATCAGACCGCTTGAACAAGGCTTTGCTTTTAAAATTGTTTCTGGAAATACAACAACAATAAAAAAACTTGAAGCCACTGATTGGGATGAAATTTTATTCGAAGCCACTTACCCAATGGCAAAGCTGCATTATATTGATCATACTTTAGGCTTAGCTATTACAGCAGACGTTTTTTCCCCGTTTATTCCGTTGGATGAAAAAAATTCTGGATTACCTTGTACGATTTATTCTTTTTCAATAAAAAATAAAACAAAGAATGACATCAAAGTTTCCATATTGGGTTGGTTAGAAAATAAAGTATCGCCAAAATCAAAAAAAGAAACCGATATAAGATTAAATACTGCTGAGAAAAATAATGACTCCGCAATTTTAAATAGTGGTATTAAATTGAATGGCATAGAAAATCAGGATAAGAAAGCAGATTATGGTACGATGGCTATTGGCGCGATTAACAGCAAGTGCATTGTCAATACCTCATTTTCATTACCACTAACTGCTTCCTCGTTTTCGGAAGAAATTTTATTACCTACAGAAAAATCAGTGTCAGCAGGCCCATTAATGAATTCTGTTTGCACAAATCATATAATTAAAAGCGGGCAAACTATTAAATCGAACTATATACTTGCCTGGCATTTTGCTAATTTGACTTTAAATCCAGTCATTCAGGGTAAAGGACGTTTTTATAACCAACAATTTAAAAATGCAGTTGAAGTTGTAAAATACGTAGCTGCAAATTTTTCAACACTTTCAACACAAACTATATTGTGGCGACAAACATGGTATGATTCAACATTACCATGGTGGTTTTTAGAACGTACTTTTTTAAATATATCAACATTAGCAACCACCACAGCCCATCGTTTTGAGTCAGGCAGATTTTATGCTTGGGAAGGCGTAGGATGTTGTGAAGGAACCTGTACACATGTGTGGCAATACGCACAAGCAATGGGCCGCATTTTTCCTGCAATTGAAAGAGATACAAGAGAACGTGTTGATTTAGGTTTGTCATTGAAACCAGATGGAATGATGTTGTATCGTGGCGAAGTAGTGAAAACACCAGCAATTGATGGGCAGGCAGGTACTATATTAAGGATATATAGAGAGCATAAAATGTCACCTGATAAAACATTTTTGAAAAATAACTGGGATAAAATAAAGTTAGCAACTACTTGGATTTTAAATCAGGATAAAAATGGGGATGGGATGGAAGATACACCCATTGAAAATACATTAGATGCTGTATGGGATGGTGAAATAGCTTGGTTGGTAGGCATATGTATTGCGGCAGTAAAAGCAAGTGAACAAATGGCCATAGCAATGGGTGATGCTGTTTTTGCCAAAACTTGTTCCACTTATGTAAGCAATGGAACTAAAAATATGGAGGCGCAGCTTTTCAACGGTGAATATTTTATTCATAAGCCAGATGAAATTAAAGGAAGAGAAAAATTAGGATCCTATAATACCTGTCATATTGATCAGGTGTATGGACAAAGTTGGGCACACCAGGTGGGTTTAGGAAGAATCATTGATAAGGAAAAAACCATCTCGGCACTTAATGCATTATGGAAATATAATTTTACCCCTGATGTTGGCCCTTATATTAAGGAGCGTCGAGGTTGGCGTCCTTATGCACTTGCTGGTGATGGAGGCATGGTTATGAATACCAACCCAAGTAATGAAGCAAAACCGTATGGCGAAAAAACTACTTGGCAATTGGGTTATTTTCATGAATGTATGAGTGGCTTTGAACATCAGGTAGCTTCGCATATGATGGCAGAAGGAATGACAGATGAAGCCCTTATATTAACTCGAATGATCCATGATCGATATTATGCTGGGAAAAGAAATCCATTCAATGAAATTGAGTGTAGCGATCATTATGCGCGTGCGATGGCGAGTTATGGTACATTTATTTCCGCATGTGGTTTTGATTATGATGGCCCAAATGGGTTTATAAAATTTGCACCGAAATTAAATACAGATAAATGTAAAATACCTTTTACATCCGCAACTGCTTGGGGTTCCTATGAACAATTACAAAGTGATAAAAGCTTTTCGGCTATACTAAAAGTTAAATATGGCAGTTTGTTTTTAAATAAAATTACGCTTGACGCCAAAGCGCCAGTTACTTTACCTAAGATTTATATCGGAACCAAGTTAGTCAATGCAAAAATGATGAAGGAAGGCCAAACCTTCACTTTTCAATTTGAGAATAAAATTGAATTAAAGAAAGGCCAGGAACTAAAAGTTAACCTCAGCTAAAATGCAAGTTGAAAAAAATAAAGTTGTAGGCATACATTATACTATTTCGGTGGATGAGGAAGGCGAGGTATTTTCATACCTCGATTTTGAACCTGAAGAATATGTACATGGTGCTATTGCTATTTTTCCAATGGTCGCAAAGGCACTTGAAGGCCACAAAGTAAATGATGAAGTACAAATTACTTTACCTCCACAACATGCTTACGGCGCAATGAATGAAAAATTAATTAAAACATACCCCAACGCTTTATTTGAAACTATTAATGATTTTGAGATTGGCAGTTTTATTCAAGTACCCGATGGGACTGAAGCAAAATTATTGCAAAAAAACATAGACACTATCTTGGTGGATGCTAATCATCCACTTGCTGGAGCGACCTTACATTATAAAATAAAAATAGTATCTATTCGACAGGCCACTGAAATTGAAATTCAAAGAGGCCTCACAGAAGCCCTCATAAAATCATGTGATGGTTCACCTAATTGTTGTTAAATTTAAACTATGAAAAACAAACTGTATTTATTGGTTTTAGTTTTTGTGATGAACACATTCGTTTCAAAAACTTTCGCACAGGAATTATACAAAGCGCCATCGAATCAAATTAAAACGATTTGGGTAAGTCCTGAAAATCCAACTGGCGCGAAAGGCAGCGCAGGCGTAACAAACAAAGGGGCAAAGGGTCGTGCATTTATTACGTTAGAAGCGGGTGAAAAAGTTGCATTATTAGATGCTACTGGTGCTGGTATTGTGCGACGTATGTGGCTGAGCGGCACCATACCAAGATCAGCTGATCAAATGCAAAATGTGCGTATTGAAATGTATTGGGATGGAAGTAAAACACCCGCAGTTTCAGCACCTATTGGTGATTTTTTTGGTTTAGGGTTGGGTAAATCTAAAGCGTACAAAAATGCATTATTTTCTAATCCAGAAGGGCGCTCTTTTAATTTTACAATACCAATGCCATTTAGAACAGCAGCAAAAATTGTTTTAGTCAATGAGTCAAGTTCCCATGCCCTGGTTTGGTACGATATAAATTATACTTTAGAAAAAGTGCCT
The DNA here is from genome assembly GCA_938008665.1 of uncultured Bacteroidota bacterium. GTDB lineage: Bacteria > Bacteroidota > Bacteroidia > Chitinophagales > Chitinophagaceae > Sediminibacterium. The sequence continues at coordinate 11,316 of CALLKA010000086.1, read as the reverse complement.
GATGATGCTATGTATTTTCATGCTTACTGGCATCATGTAGCAAAAACTACGCTTGGCAAAGACTTTGAAATTTTACCTATGGTCAATGGTAAGGGGCGATTTATTGGAACAAATATTTCAGTGATCAGTGATACCATGTTAAGGGATACCTGGTTTGGTGAAGGGGAGGTGAAAGTGTATTTAGATGGCGATAATAAATTGCCTTCACTTTCAGGAACTGGAACGGAAGACTATATTGGAACAGGATGGGGACAAGGTGAATATCAAGATCAGTTTCAAGGCTCCTTAATTTCAGATGATAAAAAAGGGGAGTATTGCTTTTATAGGTATCATGTACCTGATCCCATTTATTTTCAAAGTCAATGTAAAGTCACCATTCAGCAAATTGGGAATAGTTCTGTTGAAAAAATTAGATCACTAATCAAACAAGGAGCAAATATTACCCCTGTTTTTTTCATTAAACAAGAAGGGGCAAGTGATATACTAAATTTAAAGGGCAAACCACCCATCACTTATGGAATATTAGATACGAATTTTGAAGGAGGCATCAACAATTCATTTTTTGATCATAAAAATTTTGGAATGAATTTTTATCGAACAGATGAGCTTTCTTCAACCGCCTATTTTTATCTAGACAAACCAATTAATAATTTAAATACACAAGTTGAAATAGCGAATGAAAATAAAAAAGGTTCTTTTGGCTATGACTTGGCTTTTTTAAAAAAATACCATAAGGATTTAGTGTTGTTAAAAAATGGCGACGCGTCTTTAATTGTTTTACCCCAATACCAGGGTCGAGTAATGACCAGTACGGCCGAAGGAGAAAAGGGTTTTAGTTTTGGATGGATAAATCATGATTTAATTGCATCGAATAAACTAACGCCGCATTTTAATGCCTTTGGTGGCGAAGAAAGATTTTGGTTAGGACCTGAAGGTGGACAATTCTCTATATATTTTAAACCCAATACTGAATTCAAGTTTGAAAACTGGTATGTACCGCCAAGTCTTGATACCGAAGGATTTGATTTAGTAGGGACAACAAACACGGAAGCTGTTTTTAATAAGAAAATTCATTTATTAAATTATTCGGGTACCCAGTTTGACTTAGAGGTAAATAGAAAAATAAAATTATTAAGTACTGAAAATATTACCAATACCCTTGGTGTGAAAACGGGCGCTTCAATAAAAGCGGTTGGATTTGAAACAGAAAACAAAGTAAAAAATATAGGTCTATTCCCTTGGACCAAAAATACAGGTCAATTATCCATTTGGGTTTTGAGTATGTTGCAAGCAAATGACCATACCACGGTTTTTGTTGCTTATCAAAAAGGGGAGGAAACTAGGCTAGGAAAAATTGTTACTGATGACTATTTTGGAAAATTAGATACCACAAGATTACAAGTAAGAAATGGACACTTGTTATTTAAGGCGGATGCAAAGCAAAGAAGTAAAATAGGCATCTCTCCATTACGCGCAACGCCCATGGCGGCAAGCTATGATGCAGAAAATAAAGTGTTAACTATTATACAGTTTACTTTGCCAAAAGGCAAAACCGATTATGTCAATTCTTTATGGCAAATGCAGTCGGAACCTTTTAAAGGCGATGCCTTAAATGCCTATACGGATGGTCCGGTGGAAGGCAAACAAATGGGAAAGTTTTATGAATTAGAAGGCTCATCTCCAGCAATGGCTTTATCACCAGGGGATACTCAAACGCATATTCAAAAAACAATACACCTAAAAGGAAACGACACAGATTTAAATGCTTTAACACTAAAACTATTGGGTGTTACACTTAGTGAAATTAAGCTGTAAAAATCATATAGAAGAGCAATATGTATATCAGTATGATTTAAAAATCTAAGTAAACTCCTAAATTTCATTTAAGAAATCAAACAAGGACATTTCTGTAGGGAGGTTTAATTTTTTCCTTAAACGGTACCTGCTAATTTCAACGCCACGCATAGATATATTCATTAATTGTGCAATTTCCTTCGTGGTTAAGTTGACACGTAAAAAGGTACAAAGTTTTAATTCATTAGCAGTGAGCTTAGGAAATTTCTCTTTGATATTAACGGTGAATGAATTATGCGCTTTGTCAAAGTGATTGGTGAAGTTTTCCCAGTCCTTATCCATTTTATCTGCATCATTAATTACCTTAATCATTTTTTTCAATTCATCATGGGCAATAGGATTGTCAATCAATTTTGTCATTTTAGACATATGTGATTTTAAATCCGTCAACAATTCACCTTTTTGAACTAAGTGCATTGTAAAATTAATCAATTCAGAATTTTTTGAATCAATTTCAACCTGCAACTTTTCATTCTGAATTTCGGTCAATTGGCTTTGCGCTTTATCAATTTCCAATTGCTTCAAATAATTCAATTTTTCTTGTTCCTCATTATGTTTTTGTTGCTGTACAATAAATTTGCCTTTTTGCCATTGAATGATCAATAAGATAATGATGATAAAGAGAGCAAAATATAAAACATAGGCCCAACCTGACCGATACCATGGAGGCAAAATATTAAAAGCATAACTATTAACTTGTGATTCTTCACCTAAATTATCTCGGACTTTAATTTCAAATACATAATTGCCTGGCGGCAGATTTGTATATTCTTTTTCAGTTTTATTGGTCCATTTTGACCAATTATTTTCAAGTCCATTTAAACGGTAGCTGTATTCTAAGTTTTTTTGCAATCCAAAAAGCGCTGATGAAAATTCAAAATGAATCATCTGCCATTTTCTTGAAACCTCCGGAATACTATTTGTATTCTGTGCTTGTTTTTCATTAATGCCACTAAAATAGCCACCGAATAATAAACTATCTGAGTTATCTCCAGTGATTCTTACTTCACGAATATGCACCTGTAATTCGTAATTATTTTTTTTATACTTTTTATAATTTAAATTGAATAACCCGCTTTCCCCAGCAACGAAAATATTACTCTCATCTACTGGGTATACCAATTCAAAGCCACTTAATAATTTATTGTTCAATTCGGGTATGTAAATGATACGCGGTGTTTTACTTGACATATCCACTACGCCCAATTGTTTCTCATGTATAAACCAAATATTACCTTCCTTATCTTCCTTCAGATAACGCAAACTTTGTTCGCCTAATAAATTTTGATAAAAAGGGTTCGCTTCAAAAATATTTTTTCCTTCATTGTAACCATACACTCCATTTTCAGTGGCAATTAATATTTCATTTTTAACTTTAAAAACATGGTTATTCAATGTGGATGGTAAACCATTTGATTGTGTATATAATTTTACTTTTTCAGTACTCTCATTTTCTTTAGCTACTTTGTAAACACCATGAAATGGATGTGACACCCATATATGAGTACCATCATCTACTGCTACATATCTTGAGGATTGGGTAAAATCAGATAACAGATTTGAAAGTTCAAATTGACTTCCATTTTGATTAAAAAATGCCAATCCTTTATAATTACCTGCAACTACGCGATTACTGAAAGTATTTCCAGTTGGATTGTTATGCATGCCACCAATACTTTGAAAATTCCAAAATCCAGTCATATTCGAAATTACTTTCGCCTGATCATCTTTTATGACATAAGCACCTTCATGATGTGAAAGCAATAGTTGCTCATTCACTTCAGATAAATTCCACACCTGTCCAATGGTATTTGCAATTGGTGAAAAATTACCTCTATTAAAACTCAAATCATTTTTTTCAGTAAGAGGCACACTAAATAAACCGCTCGATGTTCCTACATATAATTTGTTTTTATGTATGATTGTTGCATATGCGGAAGCATCCTGGTATTTGGGATTAATATGTTTAATTGCATTATTGAATCCAATACAATCAATACCATTATTTAAGCCTAGCCAAAGGTTTCCCTGTTTGTCTGAAAATATATTTAATATATTATTATTCTGAATACCTTCTGTTTTAGTTAAGCTTTGAATTAATTCTCCCTTACTATCTATGATCATTGCTCCCGCATTGCTAGTTGCAATACCTAACCATGTGTTGTCAATTACGGTGGCTGAATAAATTCTTTGACTTTCAATTAGCTGTGTAGTGGGTGTTTTAATTTTAACTACCTGGTTATTTGCATAACTGTATATTCCATTTTTAAGTGTCGTTACAATGATTCCACCTTTTAAAGATAAAATGGACGTTACTTCTACGTTTTTAAGTACGGAAGCCACCGTTAAAATTTGCCAATTATTATTTTGAAACTGCAATAAGCCACCTTTTATATCATGTGCATATAAGGCACCGTTACAAATTCCAACATAACTCCATTCAGAAGGAGCAGTGTAAACGGTTATTTTATTATTTGCAACTTTAAATATACGTCTGGAGGTTCTAAAAAACACTTCATTGTTATATTGTGCGATATCCCATACATCTGCGAAATCCTTGTCTGCATCTTTAACAAATTGTACCATTGAATGATAATTGAGCTGCCCATTCACCGAGGGGGTGAAGTAGCCAAATTCATCCTGACCCCCTACATAAATTTTATTATCAGTGCCAATTTCAAGCGATCGGACAATGGTTTTATTAGGTAATGGGTATGATTTCCAATATTTGCCGTCAAAACTCAGTAGCCCTTCATTGTTGGCTACATAGATAATACCATTGTTATCCTGCTTAAAATCCCAGTTTTGAAGTCCTGCATTATAGTCAATTTTGGAAAAATTGGTAATATCGGGTAGTCCAATGGTGTTTTGGCACCAGCCGGCAATGGGCAATAAAAGGCACAGTAATGCTTTTTTCATTAGGCGAACAATTGTTAACCCAAATTTAATATAAAAATTTTGTGATGTAGTAGAGAAGTATCAAAAAAGCTTATTTTAAAGGTTTTTAAGTTAAAATTGTAGTAATGATGTAGTAATGATGTAGTAGTATTATGTTCAATATGAGTAAGAATGCTCAATTTTATGTCGCTATTTTAATTAAATTAACTAAACGATTGTTATGAATCCAAAACTTTTTGTACTTGGTGCGATACTTCTAGTATGTAGCATCTTTAACCAAGCCATGGGACAGTCCTTACAGGTCTCTGGTACGGTGAAAGACAAAGCAACTGGTACAGCACTAAGTGACGCAACTGTCTCAATTAAAGGCAGTGCTACACGAACTAAAACAAATGCACAGGGTGAGTTCACTATTAAAGTTGCCCAATCAGGTGCAGTTTTAACCATATCCTATGTAGGTATGAAATCAGTGGATTACACGGTAAATAATGCAGGTCCTGTCAGCATTGAACTTGAATCATCTAGTAATACATTGGAAGATGTAGTGGTGAATGTGGGTTATGGTACTCAAAAGAAGAGTGTTGTAACTGGTTCAATATCAAGGGTTAGCGCAAAGGATTTGGCAAATGTACCTAACGGAAGAGTGGAACAAGCGCTTCAAGGTCGTGTTGCTGGTGTAACTATTGCACAAAATTCAGGCCAACCTGGAACGCCTTCAACTATCTTAATTCGTGGTGTAACCACATTCGGCGGTGGAAACAACCCATTATGGGTAGTGGATGGTATCGTAGTGGACGCTGGTGGCATTGGTTATTTAAACCAATCTGATATCGAGTCCATTGAGGTATTAAAAGATGCTACTTCTGCAGCCATCTATGGTACAAGAGCTGCAACGGGTGTTATTATGGTCACTACTAAAAAAGGTAGAGCTGGTCAAATGTCTGTAAGCTATAATGGCTTTTATGGATCTTCTTCTTCTGCTAAAATGTTAAAATTATTAAATGCAACACAATATGCTACATTATTAAATGAGCGTTCGGTTGCTGGTGGCGGAAATGTATTATTTAATAATGTTGGTTCATTAGGTTTAGGTACTGATTGGCAAAAAGCCATTTTTAATAATGACGCACGTCGTTATAACCATGAGGTTAGCTTAAGCGGTGGTAATGATAAATCAACATTTTATTTATCATTTGGTACGCAAGACCAACAAGGTATCGTAGCTACAGAAATTTCAAATTTCAAAAAACAAAACATTCGTTTAAACGCTACACATAAAATTTCTAAAGTATTTACTTTAGGTCAAACATTAGGATACACACACGCAGAATCTACTGGAATCGGTAATACCAATAGTGAGTTTGGTGGTCCATTATCTTCCGCAATTAATTTAGATCCAATTACTTCTTTAGTAATTACGGATCCTTTAGTTGCTGCAAGTGCACCATACAGTGTGAACCCAGTTATAAGAGATAGAAATGGTAACCCTTATGGTATATCAACTATTGTTGGTCAAGAAATGACCAATCCTATGGCGTATATCCAAACACGTTTAGGACAATACAATTGGTCTGATGATATGATTGGTAATGCTTTCTTAGAAGTAAACATTTCTAATGATATTAAATTTAAATCAACCATTGGTGGTAAGTTAGCATTCTGGGGTTATCAAGGTTTCACGCCTGTTAATTATTTGAGTGCAACTAACTCATTATTAAAAAACAATTATACTAAGAGCAATAACAATACTTTAAACTGGAACGTTGAAAATACAATCACTTACAATAAAAAAGTAAATGACCATAGCTTTGCAGTGTTGTTAGGACAAGGAGCTTATATGGAAAACAATGGTGGTGGTTCTTCAGTTGCAATGTTGGACTTACCTATCAATAGTTATAAAGATGCATCTTTCAACTTTGATATTTCTCAAGCAAATCGCACTTCTGGAACTTATGATTTTACACAGCACAAACTCACATCATTGTTTGGTCGTGTAAATTATAACTACCAAGAGAAATATTTGTTCACTGGTATTTATCGCCGTGATGGATCATCTCGTTTTGGTGCGAATAACAAATTTGGTATGTTCCCTTCATTCTCTGCCGGTTGGGTAGCGAACAAAGAAAGTTTCTGGAAACAAAACAGTATTGTAAATACATTGAAAGTTAGAGGTGGATATGGTGTGGTAGGAAATGATGCAATTCGTGACTTTGGTTATTTATCAACTGTTGCGGGTGGCTTAAACTACACGATGGGTAATGCAGGTGTTATTACTACAGGTTATGCGCCAACAACTTTGGATAATCCAGATTTACGTTGGGAGGAAACTACACAAGCGAACTTTGGTTTTGATGCACAAATCTTAAATGATTTTAGTTTAACTGTTGATTTATTCAATAAAAAAACAACAGGTATCTTAAGACCAATTGCAATCCCAGGTTATGTGGGTGTAACAAGTGCGCCAGTAGCGAACGTTGCTGATATGGAAAATAAAGGTGTGGAAGTTGAATTGGGTTACCGTAAAAGAATTGGAGAATTTAATTTTTCTGCCAATGGTAATTTCGCTTATTTAAAGAACGAAGTAACTTATGTAGCGAGTGATACAAGATTTATTAACGGAGATGCTGCATTCCAGTCAATGGGTCCTGTTACAAGAACTGAAGTTGGACAATCTTACAACTCTTTCTATGGTTTCCAATCAGCAGGTATTTTTCAAAATGCTGCTGAAGTTGCAAACTATAAAAATGCTGCTGGTGGAATGATTCAACCAACTGCTAAGCCAGGTGATTTCCGTTGGAATGATACAGATGGTGACGGTTCAATCACAGATAAGGATAAAACTTATTTAGGATCAAGTTTACCAAAATATACTTTTGGTTTAACATTGAATGCTGATTATAAAGGGTTTGATGTGATGGTGTTTGCACAAGGTGCTGCTGGAAATAAAATCTTCCAAGGTTTACGTCGTTTAGATATTGGAACTGCAAACTGGCAAACAAGAGCTTTAAGCCGTTGGACTGGAGAAGGTTCTTCAACTACTTATCCTCGTTTAACAAGTGCTGATGATAATGGCAACTTTGGTAAAATGTCAGATTTTTATTTAGAAGAGGGCAATTACTTACGCTTGAAAGTGGTACAAATTGGGTATACATTACCTGTTAAGATGTTAAAGAAAATTGGCGGCACTAAACTTCGTGTTTATGCAACTGGTGAAAACTTGTTAACCTTAACAAACTATACTGGATACGATCCTGAAATTGGTGGTGGCGTATTTGGTATTGATAAAGGTGTATATCCTCAAGCCAAGTCATTTATTTTAGGAATTCAACTTCAATTTTAATTTCAAAAATTCAAAATTGATAAAAATATAAACACATGAAAAAAATACAAATTAATAACCTACTTGTTGCAGTTGCCTTGATATTATCATTGGGCGCTTGCAAAAAAGAATTTGTGGATGTTTCGCCTAAAGGTCAATTCCTTACAGCAAACTATTACGCAGATGCTACACAAGCCTATGGAGGCCTTGTTGGAGTATATGATGCGATTCGCAAAAATTCTGGCGGTTTTGAAAACATGATTACCATGATGAACGCAGGTTCAGATGATCATTATGCTGGTGGTGGTGGTGCAACTGATGGTGCTGGAATTCAAGCATTTTCAAATCACACATTAACTGCATTAAATGTTCCAGGAAGTTTTTGGAGCGATCATTATCAAGGTATTTTCAGAGCCAACACTTTGTTACAAAAATTACCTACTACAACAATGGATGCAACTTTGAAAGCAAGATTTGCTGCAGAGTCAAAAGCATTAAGAGCATTATACTACTTTAATTTGGTGAGAATGTTTAAGAACATTCCATTGATTACTGAACCAGTATCTGCTGCAAGCATGTACAAAGTAAAACAAACTACATCCGATTCTGTGTACGCACAAATTGAAAAGGATTTAAATGAAGCAATTGCAAGTTTACCTGCAACAGTTTCAGTTACAACTGAAGCTGGTCGTTTTACAAAGGGTGCCGCAAAAGCATTATTAGGAAAAGTATTATTGTTTGAAAACAAAGGTGCTTTAGCTGCTGCACAATTAGCGGATGTAAATGGTGCTACGCCAGGATCTGCTAGTAGTTACGGATATAAGTTATTAAGCAACTTTAGTGATTTATGGGTTACCAATAACAAATTCAACTCTGAATCAATTTTAGAAGTAGGTCATAGCAGTGCTGGTAACTCCGATTGGGGTTGGTGGGGAAGTGGCCGTGATGAGGGAAATACGGTGAATGTAATGGTAGGACCTCGTAGTTATTCTACACCTGCTGGATCACCTGCACCAGGTTTACCTTCAGGATGGAGCTTTAACGTATTCACTCAAAACTTTTATGATGCAATTAAAGGCGATCCTCGTTTTGCAGCAACAGTATTTGATTTGAAAGCATTAAAAGCTGCTGGTCAAGCGGATTATATTGATGGCTACCAAAATACTGGGTATTTCTTGAATAAGTTTTTACCAAGAAATGCGGATATCAGAACAGGTGGTGGATCTCAAGAATTAAACTTCAAGCAAGACACCTATGTAATTCGTTTGGCTGATACTTATTTAATGGAAGCAGAAGCCTTGGGTGGAACAGGTGCAAGAGCACAAGCTTTATTAGATGCTGTTAGAGCAAGAGTTGGTTTGGCTTCAACGCCAGTTTCACTTGCTGCTATCAAAGCAGAAAGAAGATTAGAATTGGCTGGTGAAGGACATCGCTTTTTTGATTTAGTAAGATGGAATGAAGCTGCAGCAAAATTAGCAACTAGAGGTTTTGTTGCTGGAAGAGATGAAATTTTCCCAATTCCATATTCTGAATTACAAGGCACCTTATTGGTACAAAATCCTAAGTATAACTAATAAAAAACTATACAATGAATAAAATAAAGTTTCTATACAGCATTGCATTCCTGTTAGTTTTGGCTACAGGATGTACAAAAAAAGACGGGATCGATAGCGATTTGTCTTTTATAAATTCTGCATCGTCTTCTGCTTTAGCAAAAGTATTTACGATCAGTACAGATAATTCTGGTGTAGTAAGAGTTTCTCCAACGGGAGAAGGTGTTTCTTCTTACACTATTAATTTCGGACATGGAACAGGTGCTGCAGCTTCAGCTACAGTAACACCGGGTGGAAACGCAACGCATGTGTATCCAGAAGGCACTTATACTGTTACTATTTTAACTACAGATATCTCCGGTAAAACAACAACTACTACTTATCCTTTGGCAGTTACTTATCGCGCTCCTGAAAACTTAGCAGTTAGTATGTCGCAAAACGTGCATGACTTGACAGTTTCTGCTACATCATTATATGCTGCATCATACCTAGTATACTTTGGTGATGTAGCTAATGAAGTAGGAACTCCATTGGCAACTGGCGCGACAGTTAAAAAAACTTATGCTAAATCAGGTAACTACAATGTAAAAGTGGTTGCTTTAAGTGGTGGTGCTGCTAAAACTGAAAAAACAAATGCAATTGTGGTTACTGATCCATTTGGTTTGCCATTGGATTTTGAAAATGCTTTTGTTAACTATTTCTTTGGAACCTTTGGTGGTGGTCAAGGATTTGCAACCGTTGCAAACCCTAGCGCTACTGGTTTAAATACAAGTGCGAAAGTAGGAAAGTTCACAAGAGGTTGGGAAGGATGGAGTGGTACTTATAGTCCAATGGGCGCTCCAAACAATCCAATTGATTTTAGCCTTGGTAAAATAATTAAAGTTTTGGTATATAATCCTGATGCTGCGTTAATCGGTGCTAAATTAAATGTTGAATTAGAATGGGCAATTGGCGGTAAGCCATCCAATGGTGTTGCTGTTTTAAAAGTGCCAGTAACTAAATCAGGTGAATGGGAAGAATTGGTATTTGATTTTAGCGGTATCGCTGCTATTCCTGATGGAACAAAATTCACACAATTGGTTTTACGATTTAATGATTCAGTAGATGGCGCAGGAGCAGTTATTTATGTTGACAATTTTAGATTAACCAAATAAACCAAAACACAATGAAAAATATTTCAAAATTATTTTTAAGTTTTCTTGCAACGGCAATTTTATTGTCGTCATGTAAGGAAAAAGAATATGTTTTAGGTGATTTAAAAGCGCCTACAAACTTAGTCATCACAACTGTGGTGAAAGGTGTTACCACTGCTACTCCTAATGGGGATGGTTCTGGTGATGTAACATTCACAGTTTCTGCTGAAAATGCATTATCATATAAAATTGATTACGATGCAACCAATTCATTAGATTTAGTGTATTTACCAACAGGTACAATTACTAAAAAATATACAACACTTGGTACAAATACATATAAAGTAACTGCAGTAGCTTATGGCCGTGGAGGTACATCTACTACCATTACAAAAGATATTACTGTACAAAGTAACTTTACCCCTGACGCTGCCGTAGTTACTAACCTAACGGGAGGTTCATCTAAAACCTGGATTGTTGATAAAAGTGTTGGCGGTCATTTTGGAGTAGGTCCATTTACAGGATCAATTGTTCCTGAGTGGTGGGCTGCTTCAGTAAA
>CALLKA010000085.1 GCA_938008665.1 uncultured Bacteroidota bacterium | reverse complement strand
GAGGAAACGGAATATGTAGATAGTATAAAATCGGATGTGCAATGGTTGGGTTTTAATTGGGTGAAGGAATGTTATGCTTCAGATTATTTTGATCAATTATATCAATACGCTATTCAATTAATTGAAAAAGGAGTCGCTTATGTAGATGATAGTAGTCCAGCCGAAATTGCCCTTCAAAAAGGAACGCCAACCATGGCAGGTACTGGAAATGACTTCAGAAACCGAAGCATTGCCGAAAACTTAGCATTATTTAATGAAATGAAGGAAGGCAAGTATGCGGATGGGGCAAAAGTGTTACGCGCTAAAATTGATTTAGCAAGTCCGAATATGCATATGCGTGATCCTTTATTATATAGAATTAAAAGGGCAACACACCATCGCACTGGAGATGCTTGGTGTATTTATCCAATGTATGATTTTGCCCATGGTCAAAGTGATGCTATTGAAAATATTACACATTCTATTTGTACTTTGGAATTTATACCGCATCGCCCTTTGTATGATTGGGGTATTGCGCAATTAGGTATTTTCCCTTCCAAACAATATGAGTTTGCGCGCCTAAATATGACTTATACCATTATGAGTAAGCGCAAACTATTGCAATTGGTTACCGAAGGACATGTGACAAGTTGGGATGATCCAAGAATGCCGACCATTAGTGGTATGCGTCGCAGAGGGTATACGCCTGAAAGTATTCGTGATTTTTGTGAGCGTATAGGAATTGCAAAACGTGAAAATATTATTGACTTTAGTTTATTAGAATTTTGTGTAAGAGAACATTTGAATAAAATTGCACAACGCAGAATGGTGGTGACAGATCCTGTGAAATTAATCATCACCAATTACGCGCAATCGGAGGAAATGTTAAGCTCAGAAAATAATCCAGAGGATACGGAAGGTGGCGTAAGACAAGTGCCATTTAGTAATGAGTTATGGATTGAGAGAGATGATTTCATGGAGGAACCGACAAAAAAATATTTCAGACTAGGTCCTGATTTGATGGTTCGTTTAAAAAGTGCTTATATCATCAAGTGTGAACGTTTTGAAAAAGATGCAGCGGGTAAAGTGCAAACTATTTATGCTACCTACTTTGACAATAGTAAAAGTGGCGCTGACACATCTGGACTTCATGTAAAAGGTACTTTACATTGGGTGAGCGCAAAGCATGCAGTGCCAGTGGTATTAAATGAATACGATCGCTTATTTAGTGTGGAAGATGTGGCTAATGCGGAAGGAGATTTTAAAGATTATATTAATCCTAATTCTTTAAATACAACCACCACCGCATGGGGTGAGCCTGCATTGTTAAACGATGCACCTGAAATGCGCTTCCAATTTTTAAGAAAGGGTTATTTTTATCAAGATATAACAAGCACAAAGGATAAATTGGTATTTAACCGTACAGTAACATTGAAAGATGCTTGGGCTAAAGAGCAAAAAAAATAATTAAGCATGTTGACCCTGGAAAACTTTAAGGAACAATGGGAAAAAAAGTTTCCAGACATTAGTTTAAAGCATACTCATTTTTTATTAGCTGTGAGTGGAGGTTTGGATAGTGTAGCTTTAACTTATCTGATGCATTTGCTAAGCGCAAAATGCACCATAGCGCATGTTAATTTTCAATTAAGAGGAGAGGAAAGTAAGCGTGATGAGCAGTTTGTCACTGACTTTGCCAATCGATTGCAAATACCATTCAAAGTAAATCGATTTGAAACTGCGGCTTATGCGGAAACCTATAAGATGGGTATTCAGCAAGCGGCTAGAGAAATTAGATATGCTTGGTTTGACCAATTGTTAAAGGAAATCAAAACTAATTTAGCGGACAATAATGATAAAGTTGTTTTATTGACAGCGCATCATGCAGATGACCAAGTAGAAACCGTTTTGATGCAACTATTCCGTGGTACTGGATTACACGGACTCACGGGTATTCCTGATTTTCGTAATGATAGTATTCAGGTTTGCAGACCATTATTGGGATATAACAAAAATCAAATAAGGAATTTTGCTAAAGAGTATTCATTGACTTTTGTGGAAGATAGTTCTAATGAAAAAAATGACTATACAAGAAATTTAATCCGAAATAAGTTGCTGCCTGCCATACAAGAAGTTTATGCGCAAGCAACAGAAAATGTTTTGGATACAGTGGCAAGATTAAAAGAAGCGGAAGTAATTGTCAATAATACGATTGCTGCCTTTTGGAAAAAAGGGAAAAAAACACGGCATGGCATTGAAACAATTTCAATTCAACACTGGAAAAAAGTAAAGGATAATCATACGTATACCTGGGGTTTTATTCAATCCTATGGATTTAAGCCACAACAAATTGTAGAAGTGCATAAATTGTTGGATGCTAGTAATGGCGCTTATATAGCCACACCCACACATCGTTTTATAAAATTCAATGATACAATACAGGTAGTTCCTAATCATTCTAATACCGAGCATATGATGGTATATGTTGGCGAAGGTGATTTACAAACTAACAATGGATTGTTGCATTTTGAAACAGTGGATGCTGCAAATATGGGCGAGATGAACAAAGAAGCGCATTTTGCTTATTTAGATGCAGACAAAATAGAATGGCCGCTTTTATATCGTACTTGGCAATCTACCGATTATTTTTATCCATTAGGGCTTCGTAAAAAAAAGAAACTAAATCATTTTTTAGGCAGCTTAAAATTAAGTCCTGCTATAAAGCAACGCATAGGTGTGTTAACCATGGGAGACAAACTTTTGTGGGTGGTAGGTAAACGAATTGATGATCGTTATAAAATGACGCCACAAACTACATCTGTGTTGATCATTACCTTGCTAGATAGATTCTGATTTGTTCCATAAATGAAGCAAGTACATTATAGTTCCCCATAAAATAACTGGTGATGATTAAAAATACCACACCATAAATTGATCCCCATAAATGGGCGCTATGATTAATGCCGCTTTGTCCATTTTTAGAAAGATAAGCAGTGATACCAAGATAGATGGGGCCAAAAATAAATCCAGGAATAATGGGAGGGATGATGAAAAAGCCAATTTGCAAAGTTGGCTGTAAAAAAATGCCTACGAATACGATGGCAGATACGGCGCCGGAGGCGCCTAAACTATTGTAATTATATTGTTTGAAATGATTCAAGTAGGTGGGTACCAAACAAACAATTAAGGAACTAACGTAAAGTAAGATATATAAAGTGTTACCTAGGGAGCCGAATATCATGTTAAAATATTGTTCCACGTAATCACCAAACATATAAAAGGAAAACATATTAAATGCAAGGTGCATAAAATCTGCATGAATAAAACCTGAGCTTATGAATCGATACCATTCATTGTCATGGTGAACAGTGTATGGATGAAAAATTAACTTGTCCATTAATGCTTCATTATACATTGCAATTATTGAAATAGCAACGGTGATGACTGTTATATATAAAGTTAAACTCATGGTCATATCAATTATTATTCGTGATGGTATTTTTCATTGGCTAAGATACTGCAAGCCCTGTATATTTGTTCAGCTAATATAAGTCTAACGAGCATATGGGGAAATACGAGTTCAGATAATGACCAAGTAAATTGTGCTTTGGCTTTAATTTCTTCTGTAACTCCATAAGCACCTCCAATTAAAAACACAATACGATGTGTACTTTGATTGGCCTTTTGTTGAATTAATTTTGCAAGTCCAGGGGAGCTTAACATTTTTCCTTTCTCATCTAATAATATTAAAACATCGTTCTGTGAAATAGTTTTTAAAATTGTGATTCCTTCTTCTTTTTTTATTTGACTAGGGGCGCTAGCTTTTGAAGGTGTGATTAATTGCCATTCAATTGGGTAATAATGACCAATGCGTTTGGTGAAATTGGTAACACCTTCTTTAATATAGGGCTCATCTACTTTTCCGACTGACCAAATTGAAATTTTCATATATCATTTTTTACTTATCAAATTTACCTGTAATATTTTGAATTTATATAAGTAAATCTTATATGTGTATCTATTGCAAATATAGTTGTGTGTAATTGAAATAATCATTTATTTTCGTGTCCAACTTACAACCCCCGTAATATATGAGAAAGCTACTCCCCCTAGCGATTCTTTCCATCTCTCTTTTTTTTATCAGCAATATTGGTGCACAGATTAAATCTAGTGTCATTTTAACAGAAAATATTGGCACATTAAAATGTATCTATTTGAAAACCGTAATTGCAAATAAGGTTTCTGAATATGGCGTGGATGTTATTTATAAAAACCAACAATTTGTATACAAGCAGGAACAAGATACCATTCACTTAAAATCTAAGGAGCAAATTTCTCAATTAATTGTTGATTTAAAATCTGGATTATTGGTTATTAGTGATGAGGAAAAGGCATTCAATATTACAAACTTTAATTATACATTATTTAAAAATAATGGATACAGCGATAATAATTTTATTGTGATTGCGAATAAGGACTTATCCATTAAAACGCCTATTAATAAATTCTTTGTCAATCAATTAATTATGTGGCTTAATTCTATAGATTTTGGTAAAGGTTAAAATTGCCATTTTTAGCTAATTTTTTGGCAATTTTCATTACATTTATATTTGTTAAATAAAATGTATTAGAATATTGTAATGCGATTCGATTTTTCATATATTAAATCATTTATATTCATTTTCGGGTTGCTTTTTGCTAGTCAAGCAATAGGGCAGGATTTCTCGAATAAAGGAAGGGAGTTTTGGGTTTTATTTCCTCCCCACCAACCTAATGCGGGAAGTTTGGCTAATTTATCTCTCTATATCACTTCTGATAAAAATACAAGTGGAAATATTATAATTAATGGTGTAGCAAGTCCATTTAACATAATAGCATTTCAACCACAAGAATTTATTTTAGATCGAGCAAGTACATATGTAAGCGGAGCAGAATCTGCCAATAGCTCCAATTTGAATAAAATTGTTTTAGACAAAGGGATTAAAATTTTAGTGGATGAGGGTAAGCCTAATATTGTAGTTTATGGACATTTTTATGCAAACGCGAGATCGGCTGCTTCAATAATATTACCAACTTCTGTTTTGGAAAGAAGGTATCAGGTTATTTCCTATAACCAATCCGATGTTGGAAATATTCAAGTGGGGGAATATAGAAAATCACAATTCAGTGTAGTTGCAGTGGAGGATAATACTAGAATCAAAATTCAATTAAGAAAGAGTGGCGTACTTTCTGGAAGTAGTTATGAAGTAGATTTACCAAAGGCGGGGACAATATATTCATTTCAAGATGATTTAGACATAACAGGTTCTTCCATTGAATCTGTTTCAGTAAATGGCAGTCAATGTAAAAAAATTGCTGTTTTTTCTGGTAGTACTAGCACAGGAATTGGAACTTCAAATGGCGTAGATCCATTATTTCAACAATGTTATCCAATTAATTCTTGGGGACTAAACTACTTTATTACACCCTTAAAAAGTAAATCAAAATTTATCATTAGAATTTTAGCAAAAGAGAATAATACTAAAGTTTCAGTAAATGGCGTTCCTACGCAATTAAGTGCTGGTGAGTTTCAAGAGTTTAGTTATGTTAATTCGGAAGCATTTTTTGTATCTGCAGATAAGGGTATTTGTGTAGCACAGTATACCTATGCTCAAAATGGGGTTGGTGAACCTAACAATAATAGAGGAGATCCTGATATGGTCATTTTGAACCCCGTTGAACAAAATATAAATGACGTTACTGTATTTCAAACTTATAAGTTTGCTATCACGCAGCAATACATTAACGTAATTATTAAGGATCAGGGTATTCCAAGTTTTAAAATTAATGGGAGTTTGCCTAATTCAAGTTTTATCAAAATTCCAAATTCAAGTTATTCTTATTTGCAAGAATCCTTTTCAGTGGCTGGAAGTTTTTTGAGTTTAAGATTGACTTCTGATTCAGGATTTAATGCCTTCTGTTATGGTTTTGGGAATGTTGAATCATATATGTATAGTGCTGGAACTAATGTGAAAGACTTGTACCAAACACTTTCAGTCAATAATGAATATGCAATTGAAAAAAATCCGATTACTTGTAAAGGGAGTCCATTTAAAGCAACCATAACACTTCCATACAAGCCTTTGTCTCTTAAATGGAAAGTGCAAAATTATAATGATTTTGTTGAAAATGGACCCAAGCCGATAGATTCAACATTGATTAATGGCAAGCAAATTTATAAATATATTTTAGATACT
>CALLKA010000084.1 GCA_938008665.1 uncultured Bacteroidota bacterium | reverse complement strand
CCATATTCTTCAACGCCCACTGGATGCCATTCTCTAAAACTAATATTACCATCATTAGAACGAGAGGCAATGCCAACAGAGCCGCTTTCTTGTTGTCCACCATATACGTTATAAGGGAAAGCATTATCAGTGCTTACATGATAAAATTGTGCAGTAGGTTGATTATACCAACTTGAGTAGGTTTCGCCACCGTTTACTGTAATAGTACCACCTTGATCTAATCCAATGGCAATTATATTTGTGTTGTTGGGATTAATCCAAATTCTATGATAGTCATCGCCACCTGGAGCACCTTTAATTCCTTCCCAATTTTTTCCACCATCGACTGATTTCCACATGACCACATTTGCGGAGTAAACAATGTTTTCATTTTTGGGATCTGCTTTGACTTCTGCAAAATCTGCACCTCGGCCCCATAATCTGCCATCGGAAGTTAGTAGGTACCAAGATTCACCAGCATCATCGCTACGATAAATTCCCCCATTTTTTTCAGCATCTACAGTTGCATACATTCTTTTAGAATTACTAGGCGCAATGGTAAAACCAATACGACCTAGACCATCCTGTTTAGTTGTAGGCAAACCTTTCGTAATTTTTTTCCATGTATTTCCACCATCAATGGATTTGTATAATCCACTTGCTTCCCCATTCCATGCACCATTTTCCCAAGGGCCTTGTCGCGCCGACCAAATGGTAGCAAAAACGATATTCGTATTATTTGGATCAATACCTACTTGCACAGCACCCGTGTTTTCATCAATATATAAAACTTGTTGTAGGGTTTTACCGCCATCCAAACTTCGGTAAACGCCGCGTTCTTTATTAGGACCATAAGGATGGCCTAATGCTGCAACAAAAATTCTGTTTTCATTATAGGGATCAATACTGATACCGCCTATTTGTTGTGCATCAAACAATCCCATATTTTTCCAAGTAGCTCCAGCATCTGTTGATTTATATAAACCATTTCCAATGGATAAATCAGGACGTTGAATTCCTTCACCACTTCCAACATATACCACATTTGGGTTAGAAGGTGCGACGGCTACATCACCTACTGAGCTTGTATTTTCACTATCAAAAATGGGTTTCCAAGTATGCCCATAGTCATTGGTTTTCCATACACCCCCATTATTTACACCAATATAAAACACATTGGGTTGACTTGCAACCCCAGAAACTCCGACAGTACGACCAGCTCGGTGGGGTCCAATGTTTCGATATTTTAATCCTTGCAATAAAGCAGGATCTATGACTTGCGCATTTGTTGTTTCTACAAAAAGTAAAATTGCCAATATAAATCCGATACTTTTTATCATTGTAAAAAAATTAAATTTTGTACGCATGTCATTCATTTTTAAATATTAGTAATTATTTTTTTATTTCACTTCTGTCCATTTCCCAATCATCTGTTCTGAAAAGATTAATCGGTAAACCTTCTTTGCTATACAAGTTAGGTATTGCAGTATTGTTAAATGCAAATCGAACGGCTACTGGTGATTTTATATTTTTATTGAACACCACTACTTCATTGTTTTCAATTTTTGCTTGTGCTGGATAAAATATTTTATCAGCTCCGGCAATTTCAAAACAGGTAATTTCATCTCCTTTTGCAATAATGCCATTGTTGGCATTTGTAAATTGAATTTTTATTTTATCTTTTTCAATTTTATGTGAAGCGTATAGGGGACTTTCGCAAACTATTTGGTTGTAACCATATGTTTTATTAAGTGCTAAGTTCGCTAAGCGGGCAGCCACTTCTTTTTTTAATATAGGATGTATATTTGTAGTATCAGGAACCAAATCCGATACGACAACCATTCCTGTATTTGGAAATGTGGTCGCCTTGGTTTGCGTTTCCCTTAGCAATGCACCAATATT
Organism: uncultured Bacteroidota bacterium; assembly: GCA_938008665.1. GTDB lineage: Bacteria > Bacteroidota > Bacteroidia > Chitinophagales > Chitinophagaceae > Sediminibacterium. The sequence goes on along the minus strand of CALLKA010000084.1, from coordinate 10,098 downwards.
TTTAAAGCCATAAGTAAAGGGCGCAATTTGTACAAAATAGAAAGGGAATTGTTTATTCCACTGTTGGCGCCAGGCATCAATCATGCCTGTGAATAATTTTTCATACGCATAATAAGTTTGCGTATTACTTTCCCCTTGATACCAGATGGCACCTGCAATTGTATAATTGGTAATTGGATAAATCATTGCATTGTAGGCAAGCCCGGTTTTGTAAGGCCACCAGTCTGTTGGTTTTAAGGCGTCCGCCCCTTTTTTTATAATTTGATCATTATTGATCACATACTCTGGTGTCCATGTTTCAGCAGGGGTACCACCCCAATTTGAATTAATCAAACCTATTGGGTAATTTAATTTTTCAAATAAATTTTTTCCATAAAAATAACCTATCGCACTAAAATGTATCATCTCTTCGGGTGTGCAAACCATCCATTTTCCATCCACATTATCTTGTGGGAAAGCGGACGTTGATTTTGCCACGTAAAAAAATCGAATTTTATTATTGCTGGCATTAGGCGCTTCCGCTTTACTTTGCGGTAAATTCTGATCGCCAGACCATTCCATATTACTTTGACCACCACAAAGCCAAACTTCTCCAATTAATACATCCTCTAATTTAATCGTATTATTTCCTTGTATAGTTATAGAATAGGATCCGCCTGCTTCCGGAGTTTTAATTGAAGTGATCCATTTTGCGTCTCTGCCTGCAACTACTTTATAAGTGGCAGTATCCCAACTCACTTTTATGGTGATACTTTCAGCAGGGGCTGACCAACCCCATAACTTAACATTTGACTTTTGTTGTAATACCATATGCGATCCAATGATATTTGGTAATCGCACATTTGCTTTGCTTGCAATTGTTGCAAAACAAAAAAGAGAAATCATTAAAAGCTGCTTATTCATTATTTTTATTTTTATTTATTCCACCAATAGGTAAATTTTAATACCACCGCTCTATTTTTCACAAACACAGGCCCTATGTAATAGTTATCCGTGTATACAATAAACAAATCTGAAACAGGCTTGTATCTCCACTGAAATCGTGTATTGAAGTTAATATTTTTTGTTTGTTCGTTGTATTGAAAAAAAGTGGTTAAAAAAAGTTTGTTACTAAAGGTGACATCTATTTTTGGACCTAGTAATAAAAAATTGTTATTTCCCCACGGGCTGGGCAATTTTATATGATTATAAGTGCTTGAAAAATCAATATTTACAAAGGGTTGAATACGATAACCCACATTTCCTGAGATACTTAATAAATGCCCATTGGCATAATAGCCACCCACTCTTGTGGATAGGCTATAAGTCAATATATACTGTGGTGGAGATGTCCAGTCCAATCCAATATTTGTCCATTTGTGCCTTGTTCCTTTTTCTAATGGGAGCTTTCCAATGCGTGTTGGATCAAAAGGAGAAAGTAATTCTACAAATGTGTTTTGTGCAACCGCTGATAAAGTGCTTTTGTCCCTGTAAGTGATTAAGTAAATCAAAGCATTACTATAATCAGTTGTAATAAAATTATTATTATAATAATAACTGGAAGTGAACTGTGGCCCATGGCTTAATATCTTCCCACTTTTAGGAAAAAATAAACGTGTGACACTTGGATTGAATTTTATGTAATTATTTCTAGGAACATAGCCTACCTCTGCATTATAGTTTTCACCTACAATTTCATGTTGCCATGATAATATCCATTTGCGTTGATTATACTGGAAATTAGCGGCGTTTAAAAAATCATTTCCCGTAGCATTGGGCGTAAATGATTTTATAAAAATTGTTTTTCCTGAAAATGTATTATTGGGCGGCGCTAAATAATATTCAAAACCAATATTCCTATTAAATGCATTGCCGTCGTGTTTATAAACACAATTACAACCACCGACTTCATTTGTTTTCCCATTAAATGCTAATGCGGTCCTGTCAATATAAAATAATTCAATACTTGATTTTTTAAATAATTTTCTTTGAAGTGCCATCACTGTAAAGTTTTGACTCGCCAAGTTAATATCATCATTGGCGGTTGTTTTAATGTCCATTAATCCCATTCGCCAATTTTTATTAATGCGACCACTTAATCTTGCGCCAAAATCAATATCTGTATTTAATCCAATGCGTCTTGAAAAAAAAGGCCGCGTATTAGGGAATCCTAAATTTGAAAATAAATCAGCGTTCTCTAAAAAAAACTGCCTACGTTCAGGAAAAAATAATTCAAAACGACTCAGATTAGTTACTTGACGATCTACTTCCACTTGTGAAAAATCAGGATGCAATGTTAAATCCAAATTTAGGGAGGAGGATAAACTTATTTTTGCATCCAAGCCTGCATCTTTTCCAACCACACTTGCTTGTGTAATTTTTTGACCAGCCGCATTGGTATACTCTTTAGCGACACTAGATTTAAAATAGGGGATGAGGGAAAAATTATTTTTTGTTGTAGGTGGTGGCGCATCCCAAACCAATACCCCTGCATAGGATAAGGAAGCTGTTGGAAATTGCCTTGGTACTGGTGCCCATGCCGATTTCTCGGTACTCTTTAAATCATTTCTACTAAAATTAATACCCCACTCCATTTTGCCATCTTTATATCTAATGGAGGTAAATGGGATGGCGACTTCAATGATGTATTTATTTTTATCTGAAGTACTTCCTGTGGTCCATTTATTATCCCAGTTTAAATCTACACTTCCCCCATCAAACATAGTTCCATCCCATTGTGCACCAGCGGCATTAACACCAAAAGCAAATCCACTATTCATATCACCATAGGTATCCATAAATACAATGAAATTGTCATTTTTTCCAAAAGCCCAATCTCTTTTTAATGATTCAACCACATCAATTCCGTCTCCACTTTTATAACAAATTGCAATTAGGTATAAATTATTATCATCGTAAGTCATTCTAACCTCGGTCTTAATTTGGGCCTTGCTGGTGTCCATGGGTAACACCATATTAAAATTGTCCACCAACATCGCTTTTGTCCAAGCATCATCATTCAACATGCCGTCTATAAGAATGGGCTGGTTGGTTTTATGTATTAAATAGCGAACATTTTCATTTTTTTTCTGTGCTTCCATTTGGCCTATTTGCAAGCAAAGAAAAAGAGCCATCCATAGTTTAGATATTTTCAAAATACTTCAGTTGATTATTTGAGAATTAAATGTAAAGTTTTTCGATTGAATCAAAATAGTAATACCTTTAAATTATATAAATAATCAATTATGTCACATAATAGACGCAAATTTTTAAGCCTTACCGCACTTTCTGCGGGCGCCATGACTTTGCCTAGTTCGGTATTTGGGAAAAGTGCAAATAATCATCAATGGGAAGCCGAATTACCAAAGTCAATTCGTGATTTAATGCCAGCGAAGGAAGGCATTATTCCTATAACTATAGAAGAACGCAAACAAAGAATCCAAAATGCGCAAGCAATGATGGATCGTGAAAAAATAGATGCCATATTTTTAGAAGGCACCACTTCCTGCTATTATTTTACTGGTATGCGATGGGGACAAAGTGAACGCACATTTGGTGTAGTTATTCCTGCGAAAGGAGCGATTGCTTATGTCTGTCCTAAGTTTGAAGAGGATCGCGCACGTGAATTATTACTTCCAGTGTTTGGCGATGAAGTAAGATGCTGGGAAGAACATGAAAGCCCTTACGCAGTCATTGTGAGTATTGTAAAGGATAGAGGAGTTAAACATCGTAAAATAGGCATGGAGGAGAGAGTACGTTTTTTTATTGCAGACGGCGTAAAAAAAGTGGCAACTGGATTTGAAATAGTAGATGCCACTCCGATTACAGCAGGTTGCCGTATGATTAAAACAAAAGCAGAATTAGCGTTAATGCAAAAATCAAGTGATATAACCATACTCGCTTATCAAGCTGCATTTGCAACTATTCGTGATGGCATGTCGCAAACAGAATTTAGCGGTAACATTTCTGCTGCTTTTAGAAAGTTGGGATATAGTGGCGGCGCTTCAGTTCAAATTGGAAAGTATTCTGCATTGCCACATGGGAGTATAACACCACAAACTATTCGCGAAGGAGATGTAGTGATGGTAGATGGTGGCACTAGCTGTGAAGGTTATGCATCAGATATAACAAGAACAATTGTAGTAGGCAAGGCTACGCAAAGACAAACAGATGTTTGGAATTTAGAAAAACAGGCACAGGATGCTGCATTTGCAGCAATAAAAATTGGTGTTGCTTGTGAGCAAGTAGATGCTGCTGCACGTGCGGTGATTGAAAATAGCGGCTTTAGTAAAAATTATAAATTACCTGGCTTACCACATAGAACTGGACATGGTATAGGACTTGAGGGGCATGAGTGGACTAATTTTGTAAAAGGTAATAAAACGCCAATTGCAGTAGGTATGTGTTTTAGTGATGAGCCTACTATTTCAATCCCTGGTGAATTTGGTATTAGATTAGAAGATTGTTTGTACATCGCAGAAGATGGTCCTCACTTTTTTTCCAAACAAAGTATTTCAATTGACCAACCTTTTGGGTAAGAAACAATTAATTTATTCTTTGAATTGATACCATCGCTGCTGGTGTAGCTGGTCTAGATGGGGATGATTGTGGATTTACACTAGCGAGGGTTGTATTTAAATTTTTTTGGGAGAAATATATTTCGACGTAGTCGTTATCATCTAATGCTACAAAAAATGAATTAGATACCGTGTTTTTAATGCCACTTCCGAGTATTGTATATGTATTATTTGTATTTGCATAAGCGCTACTATTGCGCCTAATCCAAATACTTACTTCATCATTAGCCCCATCTGTTTTTATAAATTGCAAAGTATATTTTATATTATAAAGGCCTGCGTTTTTTGCTGTGATGCGGGTAGGAAGGCCACTGGTGTTATTAGTGATGGCAATGTTGTTAGCAAAATTCATAAAATTAAATTTTACTACAGTGGCAGTGGCAATTGCAGTAGTTTGTTTCGCCGTATCATAAAAATTGCCATAATCATTGGGAACGGGGGTATAGTTTAAGGCATTTGTAATTTTATTCGCGGTTAAACTATCTAAACTTAATTTTTGGTTGATTCGGTTGCTTAAATAATTAGTGTCTGACTTACTTAGTTTCAAATTAATTCGTTGACTTAGGCTATTCGTATCAATTATCGGGACTTGATTTATTTTTTTATAAATTTTAAGTGTATCACTCATGTTTAATTTTTGATTAATACGCGTACTTAATAAAAGGGTGTCTGATTTGTTTAATTTTAAATCAATTCTGTTACTTAAATGGTTTGTATCCCACTTATTAAGCTTTGTATCAATTCGTTTGCTCAGCCAAGCGGTATCTGACTTTGTTAACTTTTCACTAAGCGCTAGTAGTGTATTTTCTGAAATAGGTTTATTACTGTCAGGGGTATTATTTACTTTATCTAAAGCAGCCATAATTTTAAAATCCTTAAGATTGTCAAATCCAGTACCTCCTTTTTTTACCCCTACAATCCCATTAATATTTACGGCATCTACTTTGTCTGCATAAAACGCATAAGGCACGTAATTAATTTTTTGAATTCCTAAACTTGAAAAATATAGTTCCCCTGTCAAGTCAACTTCCACTTCTAAAAATTTTTCTGTATTTGACCAGTTGATATTTTCAAAATTTCCAATACTAATTATATTGCGATCTTGCGGACTACCAACCACTACTGAAAAAAGGCCAATGGTATTTGTAGTAATTGATTTTATTTCTTGGTATTCAATTATCCCATTGGTTGAGTCAGTTTTAATTGACAATCGAAGATTTATAATTTTATTTACTAAGATGATGCCATTATTATTTCTAGCAACTCCTTGAAAATTTATTCCTTTATTTATTTGCCCGTTTAAATTAAGACAATATAGGTTTAGCATTAAAAGAGATAAAATAGTTTTTTTCATAAATTATTATTGTTTTATTACTTTGAAAATTTGCTTTTTCAAAATTGAATTCCCAACAACATAATGTATTACAATAAAATAAGTCCCCGTATTTACCGAAGCAATTGAAATGGTTTGTTGAAATTGAATACCTGAGAATGGACCTAGAATCAATTTTAATAGTTGCGCTTGCTCATTGCGCATTTCAATTTTTGAAATAAGGATCCCGCTTTGGTCACTATAAATTTTTAAAAATTGAACTGCAGGGTTAGGACCAATTTTAAAGGGCGTAATTAAGTCAAGTTCTTTTAAATCTATGCTTACCCAAAATTCATTTTGCAAAAATCCTGTAGTCAGCATTAGATTTTTACTTGAATAAAGTGTTTGAACCAGCAACTGTTCTCCAAAGCTCCAATCCCAGATGATGCCCTCAATTTGTTTTGAATTTCCGTTCAGGTTAATGATAGTTGGATATTTTGTCTGTGCATTGATGGTATAACAACAAAACGAGGCTAACATTAGGTAAACTACTTTTAATAGGGTTTTCATAACACAATATATCTCATATAATAATGTAAATCAATGATATACATATTGTAAATAATCTAATTTAAATCATCTATATCCTATATTTTTAGGAAATTATCACCTAATGCATATGTTTGATAGGCTAAACCAAACATTTAGGGTTTAGGGACGGTTAATTGCAGATTTTATGTAAATTTGTTTTAATATAAACCGAATGGGTATGAAAAAATTTTGTTTTGTTTTACTTGCGTTTACTTTGGTTATTGCTTCTTGTAGTAAAGGGGGTGGATCAACACCAGTTACCCCAACACCACCTGTGGTAGTTGCAGAACCCGATATTGCATTTAAGGTAGAAGTGGATAACAAGGAAGTTGATTATACAACGTATACTGCAGCATTGAGTGCATCTCAACCTGTAAATGTGAACGTAACTACTTCCCCTTTTCCAAAAGATGGCGTGACGATTGATATAACAGTAAAAAAAGATATAGATAACGCTTCTGTATTTAGTGATACTAAAGTTGGAACAGTAGCTAGTACAAATCCAGTGACGATAAATAATTTATTACCAGGTGTACCTTGTACGGCAACGGTTTTAGTGACTTCAAAAACATTAGATCCTGTAAGTAAAACTTACAAGTCGTTTTCAAAAACATTTAAAATAGCAAGAAAATAAGTTATTGTTATAACCCCAATTGTTAAATCCCTTGTTAGTTATTTTCTAGCAGGGGATTTTTTTGCAATTGCATCAATGGCATTCACCAATTTATCTAAATCTTGTATTCTAGTATACACGTGCGGTGTTATACGAACGCAACTCACGGTGTCCCATACAATGCCAACGGTATGTATTTTATAATTTGTAAATAATGCGTTATCTAATTCTCCTGGGGTCATACCATCTATGCTTACACCACATATACCGCAAGAAAATGAATCTTTTAAAGAGGTGTTAATTTTTACTTTGGGTATTTCTTTTACCCTTGTTGCCCAATAATTTTTTAAGTAACGAATACGCTCTTCTTTTCTTTTGCTTCCAATCGCAGTATGAAAATTTATAGCCTCACCAATACCTTGTTCAATGGGAAAGCTTCTGGTACCCAGTGTTTCAAACTTACGAATATCGGTTCCTTTGGGATTGTCATTGCAAACGAGTGGCCAAATTTTTTCTATATTTTCTTTTTTAATCCAAAGCATCCCACTACCAATAGGCGCAGATAAAAATTTATGTAATGAAGTGCCAAAATAATCACAACCTAATTCAGGAATTGTAAAGTCCATTAATCCAAAACTATGCGCACCATCCACAATCGTTTCAATACCATGTTTTTTTGCCAACGCACATAATTTTTTAACTGGCATAATTTGTCCCACCCAATTCACCATATGGGTGATGTGAAATATTTTTGTTTTAGGTGTAATTGCATTTTCATACATACGCACCATATCATCTTCGTTCTCGCTTGGAAATTTAAAGTCCAGTTGCTTATAAACAATACCTTCTCTGGATGCTCTTTGTTTCCATGCGTTGATCATGTTTGGATAATCAAACTTACTTCCCACTACTTCATCACCTGCTTTTAAGTTTAATCCAAAGATGACGGTATTTAATGCCTCGGTAGCATTTCGATTTATAGCTATTTCTTCCGGATCGCATCCTGCCAATTGTGCTAGTTTGTACCTTAAGGGTTCTCTTCCTTGATCTAGTATGCGCCACATATAATAGGATGGGCCTTCATTGGACATTTTATTAAATCTTTCTACTGCTTCTTGCACAATTCTAGGGCTTGGACATACACCACCATTGTTTAAATTTATCAAGGAGGGACTTACGGTGTAACCTTGTTGAATGACACTCCAATAATCCTCGTCCATCGCTAATTCCTTTGGACTGAGCAATTTTTTTTGCAAATTGATATGTTCAAATTCGGCAGCATGTGCTTGGTTAAATAAACTATTTGCTGAAAAGGCACCGGCCATTAAGCCTAAGTGTTGGATAAAGTTGCGTCTATTAGCCATCTACTTAATTTGTATAGATAAGTTAAAAAATAATTCCCATTTAGTGCATACAGATATAGCTTTTACCTATAGTACATGATGACCAAAATTCAAATTTGTATTACTAAATTTTAGGTAAGCTATATCCATTTTGATACGCTTTCATAAAATACTCTTTATTGATGGCAGCATCTGTAAATATATTCTTATTCTCATCCCAGTTTACTTTTTTACCTGAACGATAAGCGATATTACCCATTTGTGCAATGGTCGCAATATGTGCACCATCTTCAATGGAGCAATGTAAACTTTCTGGTGTATTTTTTCTGATGGCATTGGTAAAATTTAACCAATGTAATTCTACACCCTTGTCCTCGCTTTTATGTCTTGCAATAGCCACTTTATTTTTGGCTTGTCTTTCTTCAATTACTTCCCAGCCACCCCGATCTAAAATCAATGTTCCATTATTGCCAATAAATGCAATACCGTGATCGCGCCCATAGGAGCCATTGTCAATACCCATCGCTGAATCCCATACCAAATTGAATTTATCAAATTCATATAAAGTAGTTAAGGTATCCGGTGTTTCTTCCGCTAATTCAGGATAAGCAAATTTACCACCCAAAGCACTGACACTTTTTGGATTACCTGCTTTCATACCTTGAATGGCATAATCTAATAGATGCACGCCCCAGTCTGTCATCAAGCCACCTGCATAATCCCAAAACCATCTAAAATGAAAATGAAAACGGCTTGCATTAAACTCGCGTGTGGGTGCTGGACCCAACCAAGTTTTATAATCAATCCCTGCAGGTACCGCACTATTTGCTACCACTGGTTGTGGACGCATCCAACCCTGATAACACCAAACTTTTGTAGTACGTATGTTACCCAATTGTCCAGAATGTACCACATCCAATGCATCCTTAAAATGTTTTTGACTGCGTTGCCATTGTCCAACTTGCACAATACGATTGTACCTATTCTTTGCAGCAACCATGGCATTACACTCGCCAATAGAGTTACCTGCTGGCTTCTCAACATACACATGTTTTCCTGCAGAACAAGCATTGATCATTTGTAAGGCATGCCAATGATCTGGTGTACCTACAATTACAATATCAATATCTTTTCGGTCTAAAATTTTTCTATAATCACTATAGGTATCAATTTTTTGAACGCCTGGTTGTTTGATTAAAAGTTCTGCTTTTCTTTTATTTAAAACATTTTCATCTACATCACATAAAGCAACCACTTCAAGGTTAGGAACAGAGAGTGCAGCCATGGTATTTGACCATCCCATGCCATTCACACCAATAGTAGCAACACGTAAAGTATCGGTGTTGAAAATTTTACTATTGGCAAATATATTTGAAGTCATTAATGCTCCTGAAGCCAGGGCGGTGTTTCTTATAAAGATTCTTCGGCTGTTCATGTGAGAATAGTTTTAGTTTTAAAATAAGCACTATGTTAAATATAATTATTTTTTGGTTAAAATGCCTATCCCCATGAAATTTGATATTGAAGGCCTTTCAGCGGCATTCTTTATATTAAAATAATCCATAAAATAGTTTTTTAATAAAGTCTACTATTTTAGTAGACTTTATTAAATTTCCCCTATCTTTGTAGGGTCATGTGGCCGAGGGGTGAGGCAAGGGTCAGCAAAACCCTTAACGATGGTTC
>CALLKA010000083.1 GCA_938008665.1 uncultured Bacteroidota bacterium | reverse complement strand
CTGGAGTTCAGACGTGTGCTCTTCCGATCTCTAAAACTGATCCAAATTAGGGCAATAATGCCTCCAAATACGTGAATAAGGTGTAAAACCGTAATGACGAATAAGAAAGAAGCTGCTGAATTACTTTTTGGACCAATCAAGGCAATACTGTTGTCTTGTAAAGCCATAAAACCCTGCACCTGCAAAACCATAAAAACTACACCCAAAATTGCCGTCACCGATAAAAATCCACGGTATTGGTTTTCGTTTTGCTCCTTAAATTTCTTAGCAGCCATTTGAATGGTAAAGCTGCTTATTAAAATCACAACGGTCGAAATCATGAATACACTAGGCAATTCAAAATCCAACCAATTGGCCTGACTCTTTTTTACAATATAGGCACTGGTTAAACCAGCAAACATCATAACAATACTGCCAAGACCAACCCATAACAACATCTTGTAGGGATGTATTTTAGTATTTTGTTGTAATTGTGTTGTTGCCATAATTATAAATTTTATAATTTATCTGCTAATAATGCAAGGTATACAATGGGTAAATAAATATAGCTGCTGAACATAACACGGCGCGCTGCAGGTACACCCATGTTTTGGTATAATCTTACACACTGCACCACCATAAAAATATTAGCCACCAATAAAATCCACATACTTATCTGTCCGGTTAAGCCTAAATAATAAGGTAAAAATCCAAAAGGGATCATGAGAACTGCATACATGATCGATTGTAATGCAGTAAATTTTGTAGGTCCTTTATCCGCAGGTAATAATTTAAAACCCACTCTCGAATAATCTGCATGAGACACCCAAGCAATGGCCCAAAAATGAGGGAACTGCCATAAAAATTGAATTAAAAATAAAACCCAACCTGCATAAGCAAAATCATCATTGCCTGCGACCCATCCAATCAAACATGGAAGTGCGCCAGGAAATGCGCCTACTAAAACAGCAATCGAATTTATTTTTTTCAAGGGCGTATAAACAAACGCGTATAAAAACAAACTAAAGGCAGATAATAAAGCGGAGGATATATTAAAGAATTGCCACATTATCGCCACCCCAAGTATACCCGTAATCACTGCAAAAGTATATGCTGTTGCTTGTGACATACGCCCCGATGCCACAGGACGTGATGCGGTACGTTTCATTTTTGCATCCGTATCTTTCTCCACTGCTTGATTGATGGCGTTGGCACTTCCTGTAATACATAAACCCGCAAAAGTTAAAAGTAAAATCATCGACCAATCATACGCTTTCACCGTTGGCGCCAACATGTAACAAATAACGCAAGTGAACACCACCGTAAAACTTAAGGTGAACTTCATCAACTGTGCGTAATCTTTAAGCGTTTGTTTCAATTAGAAATGTTTTTCAAAACCCATGATGCAACAAAAAGTAAAACCAAATACAAGTAACTCAAATTACAATGCCCTGAAATCAGGGCATTGTAATAACTGAATATTTTAATTAGTGTGTGCCGGATTCGTCTTCACCCACCGGTGTCGTTTGCGGTATAAAATCATGTCCATCCTTACCGTAATCATAAGGCCAACGGTGCACTTCAGGAATTTCACCAGGCCAGTTACCGTGACCAGGATTAATTGGCGTAGTCCACTCTAATGTGTTTGACTCCCAAGGATTTAAAACAGTCACTTTGCGACCTTTGAATATAGAGTAGAAGAAATTGATCAAAAATAAAATTTGCGTTGCAAAAACAATCATCGCTATCGTACTAATGAAACGATTTAATTCAGCGAATTGTTTGAAACTTTCCCAAATGCTAAAATCAAAATAACGACGTGGCATACCTGCTAAACCTTGGTAATGCATTGGCCAGAAAATTAAATAAGCCCCAGCCATAGTAATCCAAAAGTGAATATACCCTAATGAATTATTTAAATAGCGGCCATACATTTTAGGGAACCAGTGGTAAACACCAGCAAACATTCCAAACATACTTGCCACACCCATTACAATATGGAAATGCGCCACTACAAAATAACTATCGTGTAAATAAATATCTAATGCAGCGTTACCCAACCAAATACCTGTTAAACCACCAGAGATAAATAAACTCACAAAACCAATTGCGAATAACATTGCTGGAGTGAAACGAATATTACCTCTCCATAAAGTAGTTAACCAGTTAAATACTTTAATAGCAGAAGGAACCGCAATTAATAAAGTTAATAATACAAACACCGATCCTAACAATGGATTTAATCCAGTTACGAACATATGGTGCGCCCAAACTAAGAAGGCCAATATTGCAATTGCAAATAAAGAACCTAACATCGCCATGTAACCAAAAATTGGTTTACGTGAATTCACTGACATGATTTCAGACACCATACCCATGGCTGGTAATAAGATAATATAAACCTCAGGATGACCTAAGAACCAGAATAAGTGTTGGAATAAAATAGCAGATCCACCTTCGTTAGATAATGCACCTACCCCATTTATATAAATATCAGATAAGTAGAAACTAGTTCCGAAATTTCTGTCAAAAATTAATAAAATCATACCAGACAATAATACTGGGAATGATAATACCCCTAAAACTGCGGTGAAGAACAATGCCCAAATAGTTAACGGCAAACGCGTCATGCTCATTCCTTTAGTACGCATGTTTAATATCGTAGTGATATAATTTAAACCGCCTAATAAGGAAGAAACAACAAATAAAGCCATAGCGATAATCCATAAGTCCATACCTGTTTTAGAACCAGGTGATGCTTCACCCAACGCAGACAATGGAGGATATGCTGTCCAACCACCACTAAATGGTCCTGTTTCAACAAACATGCTAGATAACATTACAATGCTAGCAGCAAAGAAGAACCAGTAGGATAACATGTTCATGAATGGAGAAGCCATATCACGCGCACCAACTTGTAATGGAATTAAGAAGTTAGCGAAAGTACCACTCAAGCCCGCAGTTAATACAAAGAATACCAATACCGTTCCATGTGTAGTTACTAAAGCATAATAAGCTTCGGGTGTAATTTGACCACCTTTCGCCCATTTACCTAAGATAGATTCTAACCAAGGAAAACTAGCATCAGGGTAACCTAACTGCAAACGGAAAAGTACACTCATTAAACCACCTAGTACCGCCCAAACCATACCTGTGATCAAGAATTGCTTCGCGATCATTTTATGGTCTTGACTAAATACATATTTAGTTAAGAATGTATCATGGTGTTCGTGATGACCGTGATCATCATATCCGTGACCCTCATGATTATGTAATGCTGCTTCGTGACTCATACCTTTTATTTAAATAATTTTAATCTTTATATTTTTAATCCGAAAGCGGTGGTTACTATTTTAATGATAGCAACGACTACTTTAATATTATTACATTTTTACCACTGCCATTTTTGCTGTAGTATCGGCTACTACTGGAACTGCAGTTGGATCTTTCTCAGGGAATGCTGTAAAATATTGTGGTTTTTGTTTCGCCATCCACATATCGTATTCCTCTTGATCTACTACTTGAATAATTCCTTTCATAGAGTAGTGACCGTTTCCGCACATTTGATCACAACTAATTTCATATTGGAAATTAGGATTGTCTGTTTTTTCCTGCATTTCCTTTGTAGTATATATTGGCGTAAACCACATCGTTGTAGGAATACCTGGAACAGCATCCATCTTTAAACGGAAATGCGTTAACCCAACATCATGGATAACATCTCTTGAACCTAAAATTAATTTAACAGGCGTTCCTTTAACCACGTACATAGTTTGCTCCGTTAAAATATCGTCTTGTGCATATTTATCATCCCAAACAATACCAACAGAGTTAGTAGCAGGGTCAATATTTTTGTAATATTTTTTCCCAAAGATGGCGTCTTTACCAGCGTAGCGGAAAATCCAACCAAATTGTTTTCCTGTCACTTCTACCACCATTGCATTTTTAGGAGGTTCACCCGTAAAGAAAAACCAGTTACGTAAACCAAACACCACTAATACAGTTAATGCAATCGCAGGGATCGCAGTCCAGATTAATTCTAATTTAGTGCTGTGTGCAAAAAAGAAAACTTTGCGATTGGTATCTTCTTGGTATTTATAAGCAAACCAAAATAATAATACTTGCGTAATCACAAACACAATGCCCGTAATAATTAAAGTAACAAAAAGCATTTCATCTACTTTTTGGCCTTGAATACTAGCAGCACCTTGCGCCATCTGGGTTTTACCATAATAAAATTCGTTACAAACATAAATTCCAATAAAGCCCAATACCAAAAAAGCAACCATCAAAAATCCGTTGATTTTGTTGTTTTGTTGACGGCTCGCTTCCTCACCTTTTAAGATGGATACATACTCACTTGCTTTGGCAATTTGAAAAATTACCACAAAGATGAGAACGATAATTGCTACAGATAAATATAAAGTCATAGTCGTATTAATATTTTCTTAATCGATAATTTATTAAACTTGGTGAAGGATACTTTCCTTCAAAAATGGATGGTACTTTGCAATCAACGGCTTGCTTGCCAATGAACGCGCTACCATCAAAATCATTACCCCTACAAAAAATGCTAGGATACCAAAATCCAACCAACCTAAACTAACATGCTCCTTCATTAAGCTACCCATCACCATTTGATAAAAATCAATCCAGTGACCAAATAATATAAGTACTGCCATGAAAGCAACTAATGTAAAGTTTCTTTTCGCAGAGCGTTTCATTAATATCAATAAAGGACAAAGGAAATTGATAAATAAGTTTAAGAAAAAGATAGGCTTGTAACTTCCTTGTACTCTATTTTTAAAATAGATGGTTTCCTCAGGAATATTCGCATACCAAATAAGCATGTATTGTGAAAACCACAAATACGTCCAGAAGATAGAAAATGCAAACATAAATTTACCTACATCATGCAAATGCTCGCTGGTAGATAATTCCATGTACCCTTTGTTTTTCATGTAGATTAACCAAAGTGCAATCAAGGCCATACCTGCCACAAATGAACTTGCAAAAGTATACCAACTATACATCGTTGAATACCAATGTGAGTCAATACTCATTAACCATAACCAAGGAACAGTACTTGCTACTGTTAATCCAAACCAAACTAGAAAGAAACCAGAACGCACCATGCTACGCACATTATATTTATGTGCAGTGGCAGCATCCATCGGAGCCACATCTGCTTCCAAACTAATTTGACGCATTCTATAACCAAAATAACTCCAAAGTACAATAGTTAATGTAGTCCAAATCACAAAGAAAGTAGGATTTAAGAAACCTGCTTTACCTTTTAAGATAGGATCCTTCGCTACTGCCTCAGCATCCAACCAATGGTAAATATGATGATTGTGAGAAAGCACTACATATAATAATACCATTAAAGTGATACCACCAAAGATGGGCACTAAAGTAGAGATCGCTTCTGCAATTCTGCGAAATGATTGCATCCAAGCAGCCATCGCCATTGTGCTGAAACACAAAAAGAACATAGCAGCATTCGTTACTAAAGTCCAAAAAATAGTATTGTACATTAAGGTTCCCCAAAAATGCACTTGCTCATGTTCGTCTGAACTAAATCCTTTGGTAAACATGCCATATAATAATGCAGCACCACCTATGCCTATTAAAGCATAAGACCATGTTTTAAGTGTACCAGGAATTTCAAATTGCTCTTTAATAGATGCCATCTTACTTCGTTTGTTTATTCTTAATATATTTAATAATCATCCAGCGTTGATGTCTGCTTAATTGTGATGCATAGGAGCCCATCAAGTTTTTTCCGTACGCAACAGAATAAAACATTTGACCAGCAGGCATGTTTTCATATTTCGCATCCCCTACTAGTGTAGCTGGCTTTGCAGCATATGGACCGTTACCACCATTGTATAAAGGACCATTACCGTCTAATTTTGTTCCATGACAAATACCACAATTAATTAAATACAAACGCTCTGCTTCAGCAGCCTCTTTCACAGTTAAAGAATCAATTGGATTTGGAACCATTTTAGATGCTACATAGTTGGTTGAATCACCTGGTTTATCCATCGCATATGGGAAAGGCATTTCCTTGCCACGTGCAATAGTACCTGCAACAGGACGATTGTCATAATTAATTCCTTGGCTAGCTAAGTTGCTATGATCCGCGTAGGTTTCATAGGCACGGCTATAGGCCATATCTGGCATATAAATTTTACCTGGAGTACGCTTAATATCGTTACAGCTAGTTAATCCAACTACTGCGACTAAAGATAATATTGTAAAAAATTTATTCATTCGAGTTCTTTTATAATGTTCTTGTTTTTGGGCGCTTCGTGAAAGAGCAATGTTTATGCAAGTTGTTTTTCGTTGTATAAATTATCCTCTTTATCATAAGTACCAAACCACCATCCATCCTCAGCAACTTGTACATCGGTTTCAATAGCACCATTGGAACTTAACAAAGCTTTTAAGTCGTCGGTATTTGTTTTATCGGTACACTCAATCACCATTACAAATAAATCATCCGTAGCACGCTTATGAAAATGATGTTTTTTAACACCAGGCGCTAATTGACATAAATAACAAAAAGTCATCACCATACCCACCGCTGCAAATAATACTGTTAACTCAAATATGATTGGTACCCAAGCTGGTAAAGCAAAATGTGGTTTACCGCCAATATTCAAAGGCCAATCTTTTGTGAAAATCCAACTGATTGCGCTAATTGCAGTAGCGGTACCTGTAATACCATAAATAAAACCTGCGGTGTGTAAGCTGGTTTCGCGCATACCCAAGGCGTGGTCTAAACCATGCACAGCAAACGGTGTATACACATCTTTAATTTTATAGCCAGCAGCACGCACTTGCTTTACTGCAGGAAATAAAACCTTTTCTTCATCAAAACAACCAACTACAAATTTCTTTTGTGCCATAATCTTTTTCTTAATCGATATTTAATTAATGTGCATGCGTATTATCGTGAATAAATTTATCCAACGGTTGCGCTTCCAATTTCTCAAATTCAGGTTTGTATGATTCACCACTTCTCTTTAATACATATTTAATTTCAGCAACCGCGATTACTGGGAAATATTTAGCGAATAAGAAGAAGCAAGTAAAGAATAATCCAAATGTTCCTAAGTAAAAACCAATTTCCCAAATACTCGGACTATAATATACTGACCAGCTTGATGGTAAATAATCACGATACAATGAAGTAACAATAATTACAAAACGCTCAAACCACATACCAATGTTAACGATGATACTCATGAAGAAAGTAACAAACACGTTTCTTCTCATTTTTCTTGACCAGAAAATTTGTGGAGATAATACGTTACAAGCCATCATACCCCAATAGCTCCAACCATAAGGGCTAAATAAATAAGCACGGCTATACCAGAAAGTATATCCCTCATATTTATTTTGAGAGTACCAGCCCATAAATAATTCAGTTAAGTAAGCGATACCTACAATGGATCCTGTAAGTACAATTACTTTATTCATTAAGTCGATGTGACCAATAGTAATGTAATCGGTTAATCCGAAAACTTTACGTACAACAATCAATAAAGATTGTACCATGGCGAAGCCAGAGAAAATCGCACCCGCCACAAAGTAAGGAGGGAAGATAGTCGTATGCCAACCTGGAATTACTGAAGTAGCAAAGTCAAAAGATACAATCGTGTGAACCGATAATACCAGTGGTGTAGATAAACCAGCCAATACTAAAGATAAACTTTCATGACGTTGCCAATGCTTGGTAGAACCAGTCCAACCAAATGCAGCAATGCCATATAATTTTTTTCTCAATTTTGTAAACGCACGATCGCGCACAGTAGCTAAATCGGGTAACAAACCAGAATACCAGAATAATAAAGAAACCGTAAAATAAGTTGAGATCGCAAATACGTCCCATAATAATGGTGAATTAAAATTCACCCACAAAGGACCACGAGAGTTCGGGTAAGGCATAATGAAAAAAGCTAACCAAACACGACCCATGTGGAAGATAGGAAATTGACCTGCGCACATAACCGCGAAAATGGTCATCGCCTCAGCAGCACGATTCACCCCAGTTCTCCAACCTTGACGGAATAATAATAATACAGCTGAAATCAAAGTACCTGCGTGACCAATACCCACCCACCAAACGAAGTTGGTAATATCCCAACCCCATCCAATTGTTTTGTTCAAGTTCCACTGACCAATACCATAAGTTACCTCACGATATAAGCTATACACCCCAAATAATAAAAGTGTTACAGCAATAAAAAAGCCAATGTACCATAAACGAGATGGTTTCACTTCGATAGGGCGCAAAATATCCTCAGTAACTTGGTGAAAATTTTTCTCACCATATACCAATGGTTCGCGCAACTGTGATTCGTATTTAATATGCATCTTTAACTATTTCTAATTTTTTAATCTCTACTTTTTATTAATGAGCCGCCTTAGTTTCTGCTTTTGTATCATGACCCGCTGCTTCAGCTTTGTGTTCCGCTTTAGTATCATGACCCGCTGCTGCATGCTCCTCACCAACCTCATCAATATTTCTTACTTTAGCTAAGTAAGTAACATTAGGTAATACGTGTAATTGCTCTAACACATAAAACTGACGATTCGGATTATCAACGCGCACTTTTGAAATTGCACTATGTTTATCATTTGCATTACCAAAGTTGATTGCGTTGGTAGGACATGATTGTTGACAAGCCACTTTTACATCAGCATCCACCATTGGACGAGAATCTTTTTTAGCATCTAACTTAGCAGCTTGTAGACGTTGCACACAGAAAGAACATTTTTCAATTACCCCACGTGAACGAACAGTGACATCTGGATTTAATACCATTCTAGATAAATCATCATTCATATCTAACACAACATCATTCACTTCTCCTTTTTGGTTATCAGGGAAACTATCTGCACCAGTATAATCAGCCCAGTTAAAACGACGCACTTTGAAAGGACAGTTGTTCGCGCAATAACGTGTACCAATACAACGGTTATAAGTCATTTGGTTTAAACCTTCAGAGCTATGATTCGTTGCAGCCACTGGACAAACGTTTTCACAAGGAGCGTTGTCGCAATGTTGACACATTAAAGGTTGGAAAACCACTTTTGGATTTTCCATATCACCGCTATAATATTTGTCAATACGTAACCAATGCATTTCATGACCACGTAATACTTCCGGCTTACCCACTACTGATACGTTGTTTTCAGCGTTACATGCAACTACGCAAGCACCGCAACCATTACAACTATTTAAATCTACACTCATGCCCCACTTAATTCCTGGACGATCGTACACTGGATAAATAGTAGCTTCTTTTTCAAATTTTTCAAGCGCTTCAAATTGCTTCATCTTATCACCACCTTCCGTGATCATTCTAAATTCATGATCACGCTCTTCTCTAATTTCTGTTGGATGTTTAATATAAGAAGCCAAAGAAATTTCTTTCATTACTTCCGTACGCGTTCCTTGTTCTGTATCGTAACGGAAATGTGTTTGTGTTAAAGCAACAGGATAAGTTTCACCTGTTGGCGTTAAAGTAACATTGCTGCAATTAAAATGAACATTGCCATTTTCAATGCAAGCCAAAGGATACGCATTTTTACCAGTACCAATCACTGATTTTCCTAAAGCATCTGCACGACCATAACCCACCGCAATACCCACAGTTTGTGGATGTGTGCCAGGAATAATTAATACAGGAAGTTCAATTGATTTTCCATCAACCGTTAATTTAACCACTTGCTTCGGAGGTTTAACCTCATAAGCATCTGCTTGCCCTGGATTGTTTAAATCAATATTCAATAAAGATTTTGCCATCGCAGGCGATACTATAATATAGTTGTCCCAAGTAGCACGTGTCACTGGATCAGGTAATTCCTGTAACCAAGGGTTAGCAGCACCTTGACCAGCACCGATACCTACTTTTTGGTATAAGGCTAATTCAATTTTTGTAGAAGGCTTCGTTGCACTCACTGCAGCTAAAGCAGAACTTACTGCTGTTGCATTTAAAGTAGCACCTGCAAAAGTTTCAGCAGCAGGATTTGAAACACCCGCTTGTAAAATTTTATTCCAAGCAGCTTCACCACCTAATTTAGCAGACCACTCATTTTTTAAATAAGTAGTGTAATCAGTTGCATCGCCAGACCATTTTAATAATGAATCTTCAAATGCACGCGTTTTAAATAAGGGAGATATTGTTGGTTGTAAGAAACTAATATATCCTGTAGCTGGTTCAGCGTCACCCCAACTTTCTAAAAAGTGTGGTGCAGGAATTACATATTTACAAAGTGCAGTTGTTTCATCTAATTTAGCATTGAATGAAATAGTTGTTTTCACTTTCGCTAAACCTGATTTTACTTTTTCTGCATTTGGCCAAGTATACACAGGGTTTGCGCCGTAAAATAAAATACTGTTTACTTTACCTGCGTTCATGTCATCAACCAAAGTTGCAAAATCGCTATCAACACCTTGACGGTAGTTAACAGTAGTACCAAAATTAATAGTAGTGCCATTTGCACCTACTGTCGCATTAATTGCGTTCACTAAAATTTGAACATTTACATCATCGCTACCCGCAACTACTAATGCAGCGCCTTGGTTAGCAGTTAATGCTTTTGCAGCAGCTTCGATACCTGCTTTTAATTTTTCATCTGTCACACCTGTTACGCCAGTTCCTTTTACTGCACTTAATAAAGCAGCAGCAACCAAACCAATTTCAGAAGGGCGACATAAATATTTTTCATCTGCATTAGAACCAGTCATACTCGCCACTGTTTCAAAGTGGATATGCTTGCTCATCGCAGGATTTTTTTCATCTAATTTTTTTCCAACCGCATATTGTTTTGCGAAGGCAACTGGGTTTAACCAAGTACCTAAAAAGTCAGCGCTTAAAGAAACAATTGCTTTTGCTTTTTCAAAATGGTAGGAAGGAATTACTCTTTTACCATAACAAGCTTCGTTGGCTAACAACATGGCACTGCTTGAAACAGCGTCGTAAGTAACGTGTTTGCTACCCGGATGTTTTGCTAAAAATTGTGCCACTACTTTTTTAGTAGTAGGAGAGGTAATTGAACTTGTAACAATCACCGTGTTGCCAACTAATTCAGCAGCAATCGCTTTATCAATATCCTCAAAAGTTGCTTCCTTACCTGCAATGGTTGGGAAACGCAAACGCGCAGTATCATATAAATCTAAAACAGCCGCTTGAACACGCGCTGAAGTTCCACCACCTGTTAAAGGTGATAAATCATTACCTTCTAATTTAATTGGACGACCATCACGCACTTTGGCAAGTACACTTACCACATCACCATCTTGCACATAAGTAGTTGCATAATAATCAGCAATACCTGGAACAATATCTTCCGGCTTATTCGCAAATGGAATTGACTTTTTAATAGGCATTTCGCAACTTGCCGCAACTGCTGCTGCAGCTGCGACTGGCGATCCTGCCAGGCCTGCCGCACTTCGGCGGCGGAGATGTCGGCGGTGGCGGTGGCTTTCCAGGCTTCGACCTTGGCCTGGAAGACCTGCAGGCCACGCACCGGGCCGCAGGCGCCCAGGATGGCGTCGCAGGGGCTGGCCAGCACCTGCGGGTCGGCATCGGGGGATTTGGGATCACGCAGAATTGCCAGTCACTCCGTTCCAAGGTTAGAAGACGCGCATGGCAAAGCGCATCCTCGTTGTCGAGGACGAAGCATTGTTCGCCATGCAGCCTTGTCGCACCTACTCGCGTGATCTACCGCCCCGGACAGGTCCCGGTACAGGCGCCGCAGCGACAGCCGTCCCCGGCCCGCCTAGCCGCGCAGGGCGGCTTCCTCGGGGCTCTCTCCAGGGTCCGTCTTGCCGCCGGGGAAGGCAATTTGCCCGGAATGGGTGGACAAATGGGCGGTGCGCTGGGTCAGCAGCACGTGCAGACCGTCTTCGCGCTGCTCGACACGCTCTCTGCCCCGCTGCGGCGTGTGGGCGGGGCGGCGTGGGAGGCGGTGGAGCGTGCGGTCAATGAGGAACGTATCCACCTCGCCGTG
>CALLKA010000082.1 GCA_938008665.1 uncultured Bacteroidota bacterium | reverse complement strand
TTATCTAAATAAAATTATAGTTCCTGTTATTGGAGCTGTTGTTATTGTGTTTGTCGCAAATTGACCATCTGGACTCTTCGTTGTTTGATTGTATTTATAGTATAATACATAATTATACCCGTCCATCTCCTGCAAAACGCCATTCGCATCTCTTCCATCCCACCCTATATTTATATCCTGTTGATGGAACATTAATTTACCCCATCTGTTATAAATTTTAAAATCAAATCCCTCTGGCAATACACCAACACTATGTTCCACTTTTAATACATCATTTAATCCATCATTGTTGGGTGTAAACGCATTGGGCACTTTCACAAAAACTTCTCGAGTTACAACTATTTCATATTCATCTATTACTGCGCATGAAGAAACAGTATCAGTTCGAGTTAAACTATACTCTGTATATCTATCACCATTAAATATCGGATTTGGAATGTTCGCATTGTTAATATTAATACTCGGATTCCATTTGTAAATTACATAGCCCGGATCCGTTTTTGTTACAATTACATTATCTTGATTTGCTAAAAAAACATATTTAAATGTTTTAGAGGCTACTGGCGACAATACTTTAACCGTATTCCCAATTTGCAAATAATTGTACCTAGGGCAATAATCATTGGTCACATTCAACTTTATCTTAAAATCGCCTTTATCAATGTATTTATGATTCCCGGGGCTTGCTTTTAAATAGTTAAACCCATCTCCAAAGTCCCAATTATAGTGCACATTTGGCTGATCTACGGCGGTTGTATTGATAATCAATGGAACACCAACACAAATATTTGGCACATGTGAAAATGTGTTTTTTGTTATATTTAATGGGGATACTTTTTTGCCTGCTGTTGCCAATGAATTACACTTACCATCATTCACCGTTAATTTATACCAACCTGGAATATTATTACTGATACTATTGGTTGATAAAGTACTAATTAATGTATCATTACGATACCAGCTATAAGTACTTATTGCACTATTATCATACCCCCTTCCTGCACCAGCTATATTAATCGCATCACCATTACATATGATACTATCTCCTGGTAAAATTTCAGCAGTTGGAATATCTCGCAC
>CALLKA010000081.1 GCA_938008665.1 uncultured Bacteroidota bacterium | reverse complement strand
CATATATTCAATTTGTAAGTTAAATAATTTTTCTGATTTGTAGAGTTAGCTCTGCAGATTTCACGAAATCGTTTTCGTGCTTCATTGGCAGAGATTTAAACACGCAATAACCCCGCTTTTGATAAATGGGTGACTGGCTTATTGTCCCAAAATAATTCAAAGTCAATTAAGCCGGATTGTGTATAACTATTTTTCACATCAGCTAATAATAGCCCATTGGAATTTTGAATATTAATTTGAGAAAGTAGTTTTAATAACCATGACCCTTTATCACTTGCTACATTTATGGTAAAAGCATTTTTGTTGGATTGAAACTCCATCGTCATCTCCTCCCACTTATTTCCTTTTTTTGATTTCTGAATAATCGTGGTATTAGGTAAAACACCTAACCAAATCACCTTATAATTAGTGGATGTATTTAAATCAGGTTCCGTAATTGCTTTTTGTATGAAGTGAGGTGCAATCGTTGTATTAGGCACTTTAAAATCAAACCATTTTTGTAATGAAAATTCAAAACAATTCCCATGCATGTAATTAAACAATGCTTTTTTTAATCCAAAACCAAACAATTCGTGATCGGCGCCAGTAGGGTCAGTATGTGCAATATCATTGTTGGCGAAAGTTCCAATTTTATCGGATACTTTTTTTACCAAAAACTTCTCAGGCGCTAAACCTACGGGACTATGTGCCGTCATGGTAAACAAATGCCAAAAAGCAGATTGTAATACTTCTGTTTCAAATAACTGCCTGACCATTTCCAAGGAGTCAATGGTTTCTTGTACTGTTTGTGTTGGAAAACCATACATTAAATAAGCATGCACCATAATGCCTGCTTCAGAAAAATGTTTACTCACTTTAGCCACCTGTGCAACAGTAATTCCTTTTTGTATGAGTTCCAATAGTCGGTCAGAGGCAACTTCAAGACCACCACTCACTGCAATACACCCGGATGCTTTTAATAAATAACAAAGGTCTTGTGTAAAGCTTTTATCAAAACGAATATTTGCCCACCAGCTCACCACTAATTTTCGTTTTATAATTTCAATGGCTACCGCTTTCATCATCGATGGTGGCGCAGCCTCATCCACAAAATGAAATCCATTTTGTCCTGTTTTATTAATTAAGTCCTCCATTCTATCCACCAATAAACTAGCGGATATAGGTTCGTAGCTTTTAATGTAATCTAAGGAAATATCACAAAAAGTACATTTGGCCCAATAACATCCATGCGCCATAGTTAGTTTATTCCATCTACCATCGCTCCATAAACTATGCATAGGATTGGCTATTTCAATGACAGATATATATTGATCCAATAAAAGACCTTCATAATCAGGCGTTCCTACCTGGCCTTGTTTATAATCAGTGCAGCTGGTATTATTAATATAGGTGACTGTATTATTAACAAGTGTAAAACATCTTTTTAATTCAGTTAATTCCTTTTTACCATCAATATGTTCAATTAAAATTTCCAATGGCGCTTCCCCATCATCTAAAGTGATAAAATCATAAAATTCAAATACACGAACATCACTCAGCGAACGCAGCTCCGTATTTGCAAAACCACCGCCCATGGCAACTTTAACATGCGGCATATTTTTTTTAATCCACTGACCACACCTCAGCGAGGTATATAAATTACCAGGGAATGGCACCGAAATACAAACTAATTTCGGTTGCACTTTATTTAAACGATCTGCTAAAATTTTAATTAATATTTCATCCAAATAAGTATAGGGTAATTTTAATGCGTTGTATAATTCATCAAATGAATTCGCAGATCTCCCTAAGCTTTCCGCATATCGACTAAATCCAAAATGCGCATCGACCGTTTCCTTAATCAAATCACCCAAGTCCTCTAAATACATGGTGGCAATATGCTTGGCCCTATCTTGTTTGCCCATACTACCAAATGCCCAGTTTAAATCATCCATTTGCGCAAAGCGATTTGCTTCTGGTAAAAATTGTCGGGTGCAAATGGTATGCGCTAATGTATTTTGTTTGCCCTGTAAAAACTGTATAACGTGGTCAATGGTTTGAATATAGGTGTCGCGTAATGCAATAATCCGCAAGCTATTTCCGGAAAGTGTTAGGTCACTGGATTCGGTTTTTGCTTGGATGGTTGAGAAAAGTTTTTCAAGCCCTCGCTTACTAAACAATTCCATGGTTACTTCAATTCCTAAATCAGCTTGAACAGTAGCAATGTTTTTTGTATTAAAAAACCCTTTCAAATACGCAGTAGCCGGATACGGTGTATTTAATTGTGTGAAAGGAGGTGTTATTAATAATACAGGTGCTTCCAAGACATTGATTTATACGTAAAATTAAGGATTCGGGGCGGCAGTAATGCGATTTATCCGTATAAAGTTTTAACTAAATGAACGAATCAGCGGATGGAATATCTGATGACTTTTAAAAATTTATCTAATGCCAACAATTTCAATTTTGGAATATCCTCATTAAACAACTTGATCCTACTAGTAGAAAAAATATAACTTTTTGTAAAACATTATTTAACTTCCTTTAATAATCAATATCGTTATAATGAAAATTAAAAGCAACCTTTTATTATACAGCTGCCTATCTGTATTTTTTCAACTTTTGTTGATCACGGCAAATTCACAAACCCCCATACTTCGTTGGGAGAAAATGGCCAATGGCGTTTGGAAAGCAAAAATAGGTAAGCCTGAATCCAACAACTTATTAAGTATCTCCGAATCAAAGCCTAAAACATCTGCTATCAATGAAATGAGTGCTGTAGCATTTCCACTTAGCCCTAATGAAATAAAATTTGAAATTTTTGACGGTAAAACTTATTTAAGATTTCCACTAGAAAAAGCGGAAAAAATATTTGGCTTAGGATTGAATTTTAAAACCGTGGAACAAAGAGGCCGAATACTTCGACTACATGAGGACCATTATGACGGCGTGGACAACGGCAGATCACATGCACCCATCCCCTTTTATGTTTCCTCCAAAGGCTATGGTGTATTTATAAATTCAGCAAGGTATATTGACATATGGGTAGGCACTAGCGTTCGGGTGGATAGTAAAAATCCGCCTGTAGTGCGTGACCGAAATACGGATCGCAAGTGGTCGGCTGCGCCCTATTCAGATAATGTGGAAGTACTCATTCCGGCGGAGGGGGTTGAACTTTATGTATTTGGTGGCCCTAGTACACTTGATGCTGTAAGTCGTTTTAATTTATACCAAGGAGGGGGTTGTTTACCACCCAAATGGGGCTTGGGATTTTGGCATCGTACCCCTACTTTATTTAATGACCAACAACTACTAGCCGAAGTGGAAGGTTTTACCAAACACCAATTTCCATTGACAGTAATTGGTTTGGAACCTGGTTGGCAAAGTAAGGCCTACCCATGTACTTACGAATGGGATAGCACACGTTTCCCTGATCCAAAAGGGCTGATTAGCAATTTAAAAACTAAAGGGATTTACACCAATCTTTGGATCAACCCCTACCTATCGCCTGATGCGAAAATATTGCCAGCATTGAAACCATACACTGCATCGCACACGGTTTGGACTGGATTTATTCCTGATTATTCCATGAAGCAAACCAATACCATTATTGGAAATCACTTTCAAAAAAATTTACTAAATATTGGGGTGAGTGGATTTAAAATGGATGAAAATGATGGATTTGATTTTTGGTTATGGCCAGATGTCACCAAGTTTCCTTCCAAAATTCCAGCCGAAGTGATGCGACAAACTTATGGCGTGATGATGCAAAAATTAAACACTAACTTATTTCGCGCAAACAATACGCGTACTTATGGTTTGGTTCGCGCTAGCAACGCAGGTGCAACAGCATTTCCGTTTGTAATTTATAATGATTATTATAGTCATCGCGATTTTATAACCGCACTTATTAATAGTTCATTTATAGGCACTTTATGGACCCCTGAAGTACGAAGTTCAGGTTCAGCCGAAGATTGGCTAAGACGTATGCAAACGGTTTGTTTTTCCCCTATGGCAATGTTAAATGCTTGGGCAGATGGCACCAAGCCTTGGACCTTTCCCGAAGTGGAAAAACAAGTAGCGGATGTCGCTAATTTAAGAATGCAATTAATCCCATACTTATATACTTGTTTTGCGGAATATGCATTTTATGGTCGCCCCCCATTTAGGGCAATGAACTTAGTAGATGGATTTGCGGCAATAAGTAAAGAAGATAGCGCAAAATTAGACGCTGAGAAAAATCCTTATAAAATGGCTGCAAAAAAAGAAATTAAGGACCAATACATGGTAGGTGATCAATTATTAATTGCGCCTTTATTTACTGGAGAAACCAGCAGAAAAGTAATTTTACCTGCAGGAAAGTGGTACGATTTTTATTCAGGTAAATTGGTGGGCGAAGGTGAAGTAATCACCGTTACCCCTGGATTAGACCATATCCCTGTATTTGTTCGTGATGGTGGTATTGTTCCAATGACCAATAGCAATACAGTAGCTGAAGGAAAATATGATTTAATCATTAAACATTATGGAGATAAAGAAGCAAGCTACCGTTTATATGATGATGATGGTAAAACTTATGACTATGAACGCGGAGCTTATTCCTGGAGAACAGTAACTATTAAAAGAGATAAAAATGGCCAATTGGTTGGTGCCATTTCAGCAGGAGATAAAGGGAAGCCCAACAATATCGGCAAAGTAAGTTGGGAGTTTATAACAAAATAAAAGTTGCTGGACTCAACGTCCGATTTTGTGTCTGGTCGCACTAATTAAAAAAGCCTTTCCGATTTCGGAAAGGCTTTTTTAATATCGAACACGCTTAAGTAGCGTATACTATTTTTTCTTTAATACTAAGTTATATGTACCAAAACCACCTTGATCCACTGTATAAGCAATGGCAAGTGTAATTGTTTTACTACATGGTGCAACAACACTTGTAGCACCTGCGGAAACTGCCATATTTGGATTAGTATAAGCTAAATTCCAAGTAAAAGCAGAACCCACTTTTTGTTTTGTAATAGTCGCTTGGTTATTCAATGTGTTAATATTAACAATAATTGGTAGAGGACTAGTTACATAAGGATTAAGGAATGAGAATGAGCTATTGCTGATTTTTGTGAACTTGACAATTTCACCTGGACTAAAATCACCAAATCCATCTGAAACAACCACAAAGTCACCTTCGTAAATTGCTGGATCATAAGCACAAATTGCTGCGAAACGAGCAAAATCACTATATAAAGGGTATGCTATAATACCAGGACCATTACCTAATCCTGTTGCTGGGAATGCTTCATATTTATTTACACCAACATATAAGTCAGGAGCAAAATCATAAGTATCGCCCAATGCAACAGCAACACCAAATAAGGCTGCGATGTCAGCAGAGGTAACTGTTAATGAATATGGAAGTGTTGTCACATCTTTTTTTATCACTTTTACATTGGCATTAGAACCATTTTTTCTTACTACGATGTCCACTTTGTCTGGAGGAGTAGCTCCAGGAAAGTAAAGACTAACTTTAAATTTACCTGAGAACCCCGCAAGGTTCAACAAATCAATCGCTTGTGATCCAGTTGACTCAATGCTTGTTGATACCACTGGTACATCTTTGATTACAACACTTGACCTAACGCCTCCGTCATCCTTCTTACAACCAGCGAAGGCGATCATAAGACCTAAGGTTAAGGCCGCAAATATGTTTATTTTTCTATTTTTCATAATCTATTAATTTTATTTTAATATATCAAACGAGTATATAATTATTATCCAGCTGGTTGCCAAAATACACGATAAGATTCTGGTACTTTTTGTGGTGGTGAACTAGAATTTAATTGTAACTCATTTGTACTAAATGGTAATGACCAAGGGTATGCTCTATCGTTAGCTACAGGAACCGTTTTTGGTTCCGGAGTCGTTACACTTGTAACTGTACCAATGGGCGCTGGTGAAAATAATACAGGGAACTTAGTTCTTCTGTAATCAGTCCAGTTATCAACAGGATTTTCGATTCTGTTGATCCATTTTTCAGTCATAATAAATTCCAATCTTTTTGAAGCAGTTGCAGCTTGATCATATGCAGCTAATACAGCAGTTTTATAGGTTGTAGTCGCAGCTAAGGTTGCAATTGCAGGAACCACTTGTGGCGCACCTGCAGAAGCTGGCTTAATAAAGTTGGTAATTATATGATCCATTTGTAAGAATGAAGCATCAAGTGCGTTACTAAATACTGTTCTTTCAGTTCCAGTTACAACACCCGCATTGATCAATTCTGCTTCAAGATATAATCTGTCCGCATAAGTAATAAATTGGTGAGGAAGTGCACCAGTTCCAGCATTAATCGCTCCTAATTGTGTAATAGTTTTTGCACCACCGTCCTCATATCTACCACCTGCAGGGTATAAACCTAACAAAGAGTAAGTTGCACTATTTGATCCATCACGACAAGGACCATTTGATCCGAATAGAATTGAAATAAAACCACCATCACGATAATCAGTACAGTTTTCAGGTGTACCTGTTGCTGATTTTTGATTATAGATGTAGTAAGGAATTCTTGGATCTGAAATATTAGTTAAAATATTTGCATTTCTACCTTTCATGATTTCATATAACCAAGGGCTAAATAACTGAGAACCACGTTGTGTAGCGTTATAATCACCATAAGCAGGGTGTCTGTCATCTGTAGTACCGAAAGGTCCGTAAGGCAACATAAAACTTTCTGCTTGTGAATTGATTAAAGTTGAAGGAGATGCTAATAAAGCAGTTACTTGTGCTTTTACATCTTGTACCAATCTAACTTGCGTATACAATTTTAATTTAAGTGTATTCGCTGCTTTAATCCAGTTAGTGGTATTTCCTTTATAAATATAATCGTCATTTCCTGGCTTTGAAGCATTTGGTGCTTTGTTGTTGATATCAGCAATACCTTCGTCAATCAATTTAATTAATTGCGGATAGATATCCGATCCTTTATCAAACTTAGGTTGTTTAATTCCTACATCAAATTTATTGGATTCAGTAAAAGGACAATCCCCATAAACGTCAACTAAAACGCTGAATGCATAAGCTTTCAAAATTTTAGCTACACCAGCATAAGTATAACGCGTTTCCGCAGTTCCTTGCTTAATGATTACATCCAAATCCTTGATAGCGCCATATAAGCCTTCCCAACCAGCGGAACCAGCACCATATCTATCAGCACTCACACGACCTATTGTTTGGTGCGTATAGACTGAAGCGATGCTTCCAAGTCCTGATCCTAATGCTACGTTTCCAGAAATTGTCAATTCTGCATTACTTAACAATAAAGATACAGGCACTGCAGTTGGACTGTTAAGGTTTTTATTTACGTCAAGGAATTTTTGACAGCTTGGTAAAACAAGCGCAAACATTACCAATGCGGTAAAAGTTTTTATATAATATATTTTCTTTCTCATAGTTGAAAATTTAAGTATGATGATTAGAAAGTTATGTTTAAGTTAAGACCGAATCTTTTAGTACTTGGAGCACCACCAGTTTCTACACCTTGCGCTGTACCAGAAACTACTGAGTTGATATCTGGATCGAAGTGTGTGTATTTAGGTACATTAGGTGCCAAATACCAAAGGTTACGACCACTAAATGAAAGTGTTGCAGCAGATAGTTTTAATCTCTTTAATAAACTAGGAGATACATTATATGCTAAAACAATCTCTCTTAATCTGTAAACAGTACCATCAAATACGGCGTATTCAAACGCACCATTGGTTCCAAAAGTTGCACCAGTTCCAGCTGGTGAGAAATACAAGTCATTGGTTGTTAATCTTGTTTGGTTAGGCACCATTTGACCATTCACCAATAAAGGAACGTAACGGTTTAAACCATCTTTACCAGGCACTGGAGTTGCACTACCGTAAACCCCTTCAACAACTCTATTTTTTTCTCTGTCCACATTATCCAAAGTAACACCACGACCTAACATACTGTTGATGGTTTCAGTGTAGAAATCACCTCCTTTGGTCATATCCCAAAGCACACTTAATTCAAATGCTTTGTATGCAAATCTGTTGGTAATACCTATTTTATAATCCGCATTTGGATCACCCACCATTTGTGGATTTGGATCAACAAATGGAGCACCATTAGAAGGGTTGATGATTAATCGACCA
>CALLKA010000080.1 GCA_938008665.1 uncultured Bacteroidota bacterium | reverse complement strand
TAGTTTAGAGAGTGGTGGAGAAGGTTCTGGAATGTATAAAAGTACAGATGGCGGCGAAACTTGGACTAATATTAAAACTGCGAAAGGATTACCAAAAGGTGTATGGGATATTGTAGGTATTGGCATTGCAAAATCTAATACAGACAAATTATATGCTTTAATTGAAAACAAAGATGGTGGTTTATATATGTCTGATGATGCCGGTAAATCTTGGGAATTAGTTTGTAGTGATAATAATATTCGTCAAAGAGCTTGGTATTATACTAAGGTATTTGTGGATCCAGCAGATGAAAATAAAGTGTATTGTCCCAACGTAAACTTTATGATGTCAAGTGATGGTGGACGAACTTTTGTAGCAGGAAGAACACCGCATGGCGATCATCATGATTTGTGGATTGATCCTAAAAATGGTAAGCGCATGATTGTTGCTGATGATGGTGGCGCGCAAGTAAGTTTAGATGGTGCAAAAAACTGGAGTACAGTAATGAATCAACCTACAGTGCAGGTATATCGCTTAAGTACGGATAATCATTTTCCTTATCGCGTATTAGGTGCGCAACAAGATAATTCTGCATTCAGAATTTTATCAAGTACTTATGGTTCTTACATTGGAGAGAATGATTTTGATGTAACAGCTGGTGGTGAAAGTGGCTATATAGTTGCTGATCCTACGAATAGTGATATTGTTTATGGCGGATCTTATGGTGGTTTAATTACAAGGTATGATCATAAAACTGGCGAGAATAGAGTGATAAATGTATGGCCTGACAATCCAATGGGTGCGGGTGCAGAAGCTATGAAGTATCGTTTCCAATGGAATCATCCAATTTTCTTTTCTCCGCACAATCCTAAAAAATTGTACACAGCAGGTAATCATTTATTTTCTACCGAAAATGAAGGTGCAAGTTGGGATATGTTATCACCTGACTTAACGACCAATGACAAGAGCCGTCAAAAAAGTTCAGGTGGACCCATCACACAGGATAATACTAGTGTAGAATATTATTGTACCATTTTTACTGCTGCTGAATCACCTTTAGAAAAGGATTTGTTATGGACAGGAAGTGATGATGGTATCATTAATGTAAGTAAGGATGGCGGAAAAAATTGGAAAAATGTAACACCGAAGGATATTCCACAATGGATGATGTGGAACCGTGTTGAAATAGATCCTATCAGAAAAGGAACTGCTTATTTTGCAGGAACGAGATACAAGCTAGATGACTTTACACCTTATTTGTATGTGACGCATGATTATGGGGAAACCTGGGAAAAAATAACGAATGGTATTGATCCAATGCATTTCACAAGAGCGATTGTTGCTAGTCCACGTAAGGCAGGCATATTATTTGCTGGAACTGAGTATGGATTGTATATATCTGTTAATGATGGAAAAAATTGGGAACACTTCCAATTAAATTTACCAAAAACACCTATAACAGATTTATTAATTCGTGATCATAATTTAATTGTGGGTACCCAAGGCCGTAGCATTTATATTTTAGATGATTTAAGATTCATTGAGAATCATGATGCTTCAAACGCAACTAAAAACAAAGTGTTTCCAATTGCAAAAACATATCGCGTACCACCACAAATGGGCGGCAGACGCGGTCGTGGTATGATTATGAGTGCGCCGAATAATGTGGGTGCCAACCCGCCTAAAGGGGTGGTGATTAATTATTGGAAAGCGAATACTTCTGATTCAACAAGAGTTATGATAAGCATATTAAATGATCAAAAAAAGGTCATCAGAACATTTAATCAAAATGAGGTAGGCGGACCAAGTACGGAAGCTGGATTCCAAAATTTTGTTTGGAATATGTACCATAAAGAAATTGAAAAGCCGGAGGAAGGTTTGATTCTTTGGAATGGGGCAACCAGTCCAGTATTAGCTGCACCAGGCAACTATTTTGCTAAAGTGATTATTGATAATGATTCGACTGAATTGCCTTTTGAAATTGTAGCGGATCCAAATTACAAAGTAAGTAACGCTGATTTAAAAGCGCAGGAACAATTTTTATTGTCTGTAGCGGATAATTTTAGTGCCATTATGAAAACATTAAAAGGTATTAAAGAAATCAGAACACAAATACAAACAGTACAAAAGAAAACAAAGGATACGAGCTTCCAAAAGCAATCCAATACAATTTTGGCTAGCCTTAAGACGATTGAGGAAGCATTGCATCAAACAAAAGCGAAGAGCGGACAGGATGTTTTAAATTATCCTATTCGTTTGGATGATAAAATTGCAGGGGTATTTGGATCTGCATCATCAGGTTACACCGCACCAACCAAGCAGGTACAAGAAACCTTCGTGGATTTAAAAGCGAAAGTGGATGTGCAATTAAAGCTATATAATGATTTGAAAAAAGAAGGCATTAAGGCTTTAAACGAAGCCGTACATAAATTAGGAATTCCGGTTATTGGTAATTAATTATTAATAATGATGATACAAAAAAGCGTCCCGATTTCTCGGGACGCTTTTTTGTTGGCAATATATTGGTCCTTTTTTTATAGCCGATTGCTCAAATGTATATAGTTGCCTATGGGCTCAAAAAATTAGGTTATTCAAAATCATTATACAATAAATATTTTTTTCGCATTGTTTTAAATGCTGTTAAGTGGGGTTCCCAACTTTTGCGAATCTCCGCTTCTGAAGCGCCTGCAATTAATTGCTGCATTAAGGTTGCGTTGCCAGCAAGCTTATTAAAAAAGTAAGCAGTAGGTTCGCCCGATTTAGGACGAATAAAAAAGGAATCCTTTTGCGGGAAACTTTTATAAATTTCAATGATGAGTGCGATGTCAATTTTATTTTTTGGCGGTGTAGTTTTTGATAAATCCCACCCATAACATTTTTGTCCATATAATTTGGAACTCATTGCGCCAATACGTGGGGCTGGGGTAAAACTGAATGTTTGACTCGTAATACTTGGATGACCAATATTTGCAAATGCATTTGGGGTACCTCGGCCTTCGCTTAAAACAGTACCTTCAATTAAGCAGGTAGTGGGATACCAGTAAATGGAATTCATACTTGCCAAGTTGGGAGAGGGCGCTACATCCACGGTATACATGGATTTGTGTGTGTAGTTTTTATTTTGAATAATTGAAAGAGATAAGTTGGTTCTGCCCTCCACAACTTTCAACCAATTTTCTCCTTTTAATAATTGTGCATATTCGCCCATGGTTAAACCATACACAGTGGGAATGGCGTTTTTACCTACACCACTTGAATAGGGGGCTTCCAAAACAGGACCATCCACAAAATGTCCATTGGGGTTGGGGCGATCTAAAATGATGACCGGCTTATTATTGGCCATTGCCGCTTCCATATAATATTGCAAGGAGTTTATATAAGTATAAAAACGGGTACCTACATCCTGCACATCAAATAGCATGATATCTACATCTGATAGATCATTGGCATCGGGCGCACTTTTTTTACCGTACAAGGAAACTATTTTAATTCCTGTTTTTGGATCTATTTCATCGGATACTTTTTCACCTGCATCAGCCGTCCCTCTTAATCCATGCTCTGGTGTAAATATTTTTTGTATTTGAATACCCGCTGCTTTTAAAGTATCAATTAAGTGTTTGCCATTGATAGTCGCAGTTTGATTGGTAAATAAACTAACTCTTTTGCCTTTTAATAAAGGAAAGTATTTTTCCGTTTGATAAGCACCTGGTAAAATGGGCTTAGTTTTTTGTGCAGACACAACCAATGCACTGGCAAGCAGTAGGATGCTAATAAATAGACAGCTAATTTTTTTCATATTAAATAGTATCGTTGAAAACACAATTTAGTGTAAAAACAAAAGCAGCGAAGTGTTTTTTGATTAACTCAGGTATTTGCCAACAATTGGCATACGACGACCTACACCAAAGGCTTTTGGTGAAATCCGAATAATGGGGCAGAACTGATTTCTTTTGTATTCATTATTATTGACCATCTTAAGTGTTCTATCCACCAGCGCATGATCAAAACCTAATGCTTTTATGTCATTGGGGTTGGCGCGTCTTTCAATATATTGGTAAAGTATTTGATCCAAAACCGCATAATCAGGTAAGCTATCGCTGTCCTTTTGATTCGGCCTTAGTTCTGCACTAGGCGCTTTTGTAATAATATTTGTTGGGATAATTTCTTGATTGCGGTTAATGTATTTGGCAAGTTCATACACTTGCAATTTATAGCAATCACCTAATACCCCTAAGCCACCCGCCATATCACCATACAAGGTACCATAACCGGTGGCTAGTTCACTTTTATTAGAAGTGTTTAATAAAATGTAGCCAAACTTATTAGCAATGGCCATTAAAATATTACCTCTTGACCTGCTTTGTATATTTTCTTCCGCCAAGGAAAATGGCAGGTTCTTAAATAATGGTTTTAAGGTGGTTAGGAATTCCTCATACACTTCCTTGATGGGAATAATATCATATTTATTATCCAAATTTTGACTCAACGCAACTGCATCATTTACGGAATGATCCGTTGAGTAAGGCGATGGCATTAAAACCGCGTGCACATTTTCTTTGCCCAAGGCTTCACAAGCAATCGCTAGGGTAACAGCCGAATCAATACCTCCAGAGGATCCAATAATCGCTTTGGTGAATCCCATTTTATTAAAATAATCCTTTACGCCTAACACTAAAGCTTGATACACTTGTTCAATATTTAATGTGGAAATTAATGTGATTGGATTTAATTCTTTGTTTGGCACACGATTGGCAGGCTCCAAGATAGGTGCGTTGATGGTGCCATCTGCATTGCATTCAAATGTGGCTAATGCTGATTCAAACATAGGAAGTGCGCCACATAAATTTGCATCTTTATCAAACACCAATGAACTACCATCAAAAACAATTTCTGTTTGGCTACCTACTGCATTACAATAAAATAAAGGAATTTTATATTTTAATACATTTGATTTAATCGTCGCTTTGCGATCTTCATCATGCGTGTAATCAAATGGTGAGGCGCTAAGATTGAGTAAAATATTAGGAGACTGGTCCATCATTTTATCCATAGGACAAATTCGGTACAATGGATTATCGCCCAAATTCCAAATATCCTCACAAATAGTAATCGCTAATTTTTGTCCTTTAAATTCAATCACCTTCCATTCGTCTGCAGGTTCGAAATATCTATTTTCATCAAAAACGTCGTAAGTAGGTAGTAATGTTTTGTGAATTTCAGCGACCACTTTTTGTTCATACAAGAAAAAGGCCGCGTTGTATAAATCCTTTCCTTTTTTATTTGGGTTGCGTGCTGGACTTCCAATTAAAACGCCAATGGTATCGGACGCTTGTTTAATTGCATCAATGCTTTGGTAGCATTTATTAATAAAATCTTCAAATTCAACAAAGTCCCTTGCAGGGTATCCGCAAACACTCATCTCACTAAACAATATCAAATCAGCACCTTGATTTTTTGCGGTTTCAATAGCGCTTAATATCTTTTCGGTGTTTTGTTCAAAATTGCCAATATGATAGTTCTGTTGTGCAATGCAAATCTTCATAAGGCAAAGGTCGGTTTTTAACAGAAATAAACTCGCTTTTTTTGTACTTTCGAGGATGCGATTCCTATATTTTATCTTATTTATACTAATTATTGTTACCAGCTCCTGTGGGCGAATGCAAAATAACCCTGCGGAAAATGCCCAGGAAATAATTTTACCTATGGAAAGGCTGGATCAGGTATTTTTTAATATGGACACCCTTAAATTGAAGGGCAGTTTATTGGAAATTAATAGTCGGTATCCATTTATTAATGAAGTATTGTTGAAGCAAATGTTGGCGATTGATTCCGGCGACAGTGAAACCGGGTTGCTTTCATTTTTAAATGCATATCGACCCATTTATACAGCAGTTCAAAAAATAAATGCACCTGCTTCAGCGCACCCGCAATTACAATCACTTTTTAAAAACCTACACTATTATTTTCCGGATTACCCATTGCCAAAAAAAATTATTTATTTTATTGGTCCTTTAGAAGGCTTTGGAAATTCAATTGGTTCGGATTATATGGCAATTGGATTGCAAATGTTTTTGGGTGACACTTCTTCCTGGTATCAATCGGAGCAGTTTCAAAAATATTTTCCGTCTTATATTAGTCGCAATTTTACACCGCGCTTTATTCCCATTACAGCAGCAAGAAATTTACTCCAGGATATGGCACCGAATAGTAATTTAACGCGTAGCTTAATTATTGAAATGATTGATTTGGGGAAAAGACAATACATCTTAAAAAAAATATTACCTAAAACTAATGATGCTGATTTATTTGGTTATAGTGCTGCGCAATATGCCGCTACGACCAATGCAGAACAAGATATTTGGAGCTTTTTATTAAAAATGAATTTGGTTTATTCCAAGGATCCTAAAGTAGCAAAGCAGTTATTAGGTGAAGGACCTTTTAGTATTTATTTTGGCAATGAAATCCCTGGAAATGTAGGACTATATTTAGGCTATCAAATAGTAAAATCATGGATGGAGCAACAATCTGAACAAGATCAGGCCAATTTAAAAGCGTTGTTACAAATGCCTGCAGAAAAAATATTTGCTGAAAGTAAATACAAACCTTAACTTAAGTAGTAATAGTTAACTAACTAGTTTAGTTTGACAGGGGCCGCCATCTTAAATGAAGGGATATTTACATGAATAAGGTCCTTTGAATCGATGTTTTCCATCGTATAATGCCCTTGCATTTTTCCTAATTCGCTTTTTAAATGACAGCCACTTACATATTGATAATTTTGACCTGGCATGATTAATGGTTGCACTCCAACAACACCTTCTCCTTCAACGACACGAAACTCACTATTGCTATCATAAACTTCCCAATAGCGCTTTAATAATTTTACAGGAAATGAATTGTGGTTTTCAATAGTGATACGATAGGCAAACATGTACTCATTTTGCAAAGGATTACTATAATCTTTTTGGTAAAAAGTTTCAATACTTACCTCTATCCCTTCTGAAATTTTAGAGACCATAATATGTCATTTCCTCAAATACCCTGCAGAGAATACTGCGTAGTAAAAATAGCATAAAATGGGGCTGATTTTACAAAATAGGAAGCAATTTTTTTTCAAACAACAGCTAAGTCGTGTAACTTTGCGCCAGCGAATCAGTTATGCGGGTTTTTGCCTATAATTTCGCCTTAAAATCCAAATCAAATGAAAATAGCTGTTGCAAAAGGGGATGGAATTGGGCCAGAAATAATGGAAGCGGTTATTGCTATTTTTAATGCCGCAAACGTGCCCATGGAATATGAGATGGTGGACATGGGTAAGTGGGTTTTCGACAAAGGATTTAGTAATGGAATGACTCCAGAAGCGAAGCAAACTATTGAAGACTTAGGCATATTATTTAAAGGGCCCATGGAAACGCCCAAGGGTAAGGGTGTTAAAAGTGTAAATGTTACAGCGCGCAAAACTTGGAATACTTACGCGAACGACCGAAAATTTCAAACATTAAGTGGGGTAGATACTGTTTTTAGTAAAGCAGGCATTCCAATTGATTTAACTATTGTAAGAGAAAATATCGAAGATACCTATGGTGGTATTGAGCATATGCTAACGCAAGATGTTGCCCTGGGCCGCAGATTTATAACGCGTCCGGGTAGTGAGCAAGTAATTCGTTATGCTTTTGAAATGGCCAAGAAAAAAGGCGCGCGTCGAATTACATGTGGGCACAAGGCCAATATTATGAAATTAACAGATGGCTTATTTCTGGAGGTTTTTAAAGAAGTTGCCAAAGAATATCCTGAATTAAAATCGGACGATGTGATTGTGGATGACTTATGTATGAAATTAGTAAGTCGCCCTGATTTATTTGATGTAATTGTTTTAACCAATTTACAAGGAGATATCGTAAGTGACTTATGTGCTGGATTGGTTGGTGGGCTTGGTTTTGCGCCTTCTGCAAATATCGGAGATCATATTTCAATTTTCGAAGCTGTACATGGTACCGCGCCAGATATTGCCGGAAAAAATATTGCCAATCCTACTTCCTTATTATTAAGTGGATTAAGTATGCTGCGTCATTTAGGATTAATGGAACAAGCAGTGGTGATTGAAAATGCTTTATTATATACATTGGAATCTGGCGTGCATACAGGAGATTTTGGCGATAAGAATATTCCTTCCGTAAATACCACGGTATTTGCGCAAGCGATTATTGATAATTTTGGTAAACAACCCAAACATAATCCCAAACCCTTCTTGCCCAATTTTTATGTAACACCTACCAATTTTAAATTGGAACATAATCCAATGTTGCAAAGTGATTTAAGGGACCAGCACAAAATTGTCGGCGTTGATTTTTTTATTGAAAGTGCGGATCAGCCAAAAGTAATTGCAGACAAATGTTTAACACATGCTAGTGAAAGTTTGACTTTGGTTACTATTACCAATCGAGGTACCCAGGTATGGCCATCAGGTTCAGTTTTTACCAATTTGGTGAATCAATTTTATTGCCGTTTTGAAACGGTGAATGAAGCGCCACTGTCACAGGATCAGGTCATTGATTTGTACCGATCTTTGGCCAAGGATTTCAAAATTTGTTCCCTAGAAGTACTTAATATGTGGGCCGATAAAAAAGCGTATAGTTTGGCCCAAGGCCAGTAGTTACATAAGATTTAAAGCTTTCGCCTTTAAATTGCTTGTTTTTACTATAAATTTCCCTTTTCCGGCTTGAAAAAAACCATTTTTAGTGTAATTTCACCACTCATTTACAAAATAGTCTTTTACCTATGGCTGAAGTTATCTTAATGCCCCGTTTGAGTGATACAATGACAGAAGGAGTTATTGCTGCATGGCATAAAAAAGTGGGGGATACTGTTAAAAAAGGAGATTTATTAGCCGAAATTGAAACGGATAAAGCTACCATGGAATTGGAAAGCTATCAACAAGGTGTTTTATTACATGTAGGCACACCACGTGGCGGTAAATTGCAAGTCAATGATTTATTGGCGATTATTGGTGCTGCAGGAGAAGATGTTACTGCATTAGTTGCACAAAATACCAACACAAGTTCCGAAACACAAGCAGCGCCTGAAAATACAAAAGTAGAAACACCTGCTGCTCCTGTAGTAGCAAGCGCGGATACTATTGATTTAAGTAAAATGGATGAAGTGGTTTTAATGCCGCGCTTAAGTGATACAATGACGGAGGGGGTGATTGCGGGATGGCAGAAAAAAGTGGGAGATGCTGTAAAGAAAGGAGAAATTTTAGCGGACATTGAAACGGATAAAGCAACTATGGAATTAGAATCCTATAAAGATGGGATTTTATTATACCAAGGAGCACAAGCAGGAGAGAAAATTTTAGTGAATCAATTGTTGTGTATCATCGGCCAACCAGGTTTAGATATTGATGCGATTGTAAAATCAGTAAAAAATAGTTCGGATCGCCCAGCGGCTGCTGCGCCAGTCGTTGAAGAGGCGAAAACAACACCTGCTCCTAAAGTAGTCACAGCAACTGTTGCGCCAACTGCAACTGTTGTAAATGAAGGAAGAATTTTTGCATCCCCACTTGCTAAAAAAATAGCCAAAGAAAAAGGGGTGGATTTAAAATTTGTAAAAGGATCAGGGGAACATGGAAGAATTACAAAAACTGATTTAGATAACTATACGCCAGCAAGTGCAAACACTTATACAGCATCAGCGCCTATCGGGCAAGTAAGTTTTGAGGATACACCAGTTTCGCAAATGCGTAAAGTAATTGCGAAGCGTCTAAGCGAAAGCTTATTTACAGCGCCTCATTTTTATTTGACAATGAAAATAAATATGGACGCAGTTGTTGAAGCACGTGCAATGGTCAATGAAACTTCACCAGTCAAAATAAGTTTTAATGATTTTATCGTTAAAGCTGTTGCGCTTTCATTAAAACAACATCCAAAAGTAAATAGCAGTTGGTTGGGTGATGTAATACGCACTAATCATCATGTAAATATTGGTATTGCGGTAGCAGTGGAGGAAGGTTTGTTGGTTCCTGTACTTCGTTTTGCAGATGGTTTAAGTTTAACGCAAATCAGCGTTTCTGTTAAGGAGTTCGCGAAAAAAGCAAAAGATAAAAAATTACAACCAGCCGATTGGGAAGGAAGCACTTTCACTATTTCTAATTTAGGTATGTTTGGGATAGATCAATTCACGGCGATCATCAATCCACCAGACGCTTGTATATTAGCTGTTGGTGGTATTGCACAAGAACCTATTGTTAAAAATGGTCAAATTGTACCTGGTAATGTTATGAATGTGACTTTAAGCTGTGACCACCGTGTGGTGGATGGCGCAACAGGTTCTGCATTTTTACAAACATTAAAAAGCTACTTAGAAGGTCCAATTAAAATGTTTATTTAGAATATATCAAGTAGTGAACGATTGAAAATTATTGAAAGGCTCCGTTATAATAAAATTAACGGAGCCTTTTTGTTTAAATTAAAAACCTTTTGAATGAAAAAATTATTGCAAGTTTTAAATGATTTTGAAAAGCAAGCGCCGCTTTATTTAAATAACAATAAAATGGTATCTGAAGCGAATGTTGGATGGCATATCATGCATAGCTGCTTGGTGATTACTTCAATTTCAGAAGCAATCAGGAAGTCAGATCCTTCACTATATAAAAAAAAGTTTAGTTGGAAAGCTTTTTTCGTGTTGCTTTTAAATAAAATACCTAGAGGAAAAGCAAAAGCGCCTTCTTTTACTCAGCCTACTAGTCAAGTTTCGAGGGAGATGGTACTACAGCAAATAGCAGAAGCACGAAAAAGTGCTGAATCACTTTTGACTACGGATAATAATAAATATTTTACACACCCAATATTTGGAGACCTCCAATTGCCTATTGCTATAAGATTTTTATACGTGCATAGCTATCATCATGAAAAAATAATAATAGATATTTTACAATAAGATGATTAAAAAATCCCCGCTCGATGCATCGAGTGGGGATTTTTTTTAGCAACTTTACTAATTATATATTAGTCCAAATCGCAACCAATAGGTGCTCCTGGGGCAATGGTTACTGGTTTCGGTAAAATCACTTTATCGGGGCTCTTAATTCTTTCTATCGCATATTGATAATGTGCACTATGCAATGGATCCGATTTAGTGAGCGTTTCTAACTTAGTCTTTAATTGTTTTAATCTTTGTTGTGTGATACTGCGTACTTCATAGTTCGCATCTGTACTTTGACTTACCCCAAGCAACCAATGAAGTGTTTGTTGTTGCGTTTGTTGTTGAATACTTCCAGCCAAACCACTAGGTATTTTTATATACCAGGTGTTTTCAAGTATTTGGTCAAGTACATCATCCCAACCTATCACACTAGCTCTTGCTTTATTTTGTACCAATCGATTTGCGCGCTCCACATTAAATAAAAATCCTAGTTCAAAATCAGCTAAAGCTTCAGCTGCACTTAATGCATCAAAGCTCATACCCATTCTTTTTTCAAAAAGTTCACCAACGCCATAATATAAAGGAGGACGCGGTGGAATTAATTGTAAAATATTTTCAGGTAAGGTTAAAGCTTCTGCGCTCAAGCATTTTAGTGCTGCTTTTAAAGCTTTTTGTTGCATTTCATTTGATAAAATAGTTGGTTTTATTTGATTCGCATCTCCACGAACGCTATAGGTATAGTTTATACCACCTATCACTTTAGTCACTGCTTCATATTGGTAACGGTGGTAATTATATAATGGAACTAATACATCTTCCAACTTTGATAATGGGGTGCCATTGGGAACGGCATGCTCACCAAATTGACTGATTGCTTTTTTTCTTACCTCAATTACTTGATTTAATCCAGCAACTGCATCCGCTTGGTTATCCCATAAATGCGCATTTGGATGAAAGCCACTTGCTGATCTTGCATCTGCATCCGCGATAAACTGTAATCCATTTTTTGAATTCTCAATCAGTAAATTTTGCAATGCCTTATTTTCATCTACGGTTTTATCAAAATCTTGATAACCATAGGTAATGGCGCGCTTATCCCATTCACCAATTTCGTTGGTATAGATATCTGAAAAATCAATGGCTCCTTTGTCATTCACAAATACATTGGGGTGCGGGTAGTCCATCACGGAAGCGCGATTATTAAAACTCGATGCATAGTTATGTTGCAGTCCTAAAGTGTGACCCACTTCGTGTGCAGCTAATTGCCTCAATCTGTGAATAGCTGCAGTGCGCATTTTATCGGTAACTGGCTGTCCATTAATGTATGGTGATAAAAGTGCTGTAAATATTAAATAATCCTGTCTTACTCTAAGCGAACCTAAAGTAACTTGGCCTTTTATAATTTCACCTGTTCTTGGATCGGTAATGGTTGCACCATAACTCCATCCGCGGGTAGAACGGTGTACCCAGTTAATCATATTGTAACGAATATCCATTGGATCAGCGCTGTCAGGAAGTATTTGCACTTGAAATGCATTTTTATAGCCTGCTGCTTCGTAGGCTTGGTTCCACCATCTTGCACCCTCTAATAAAGCAGTACGAATAGGTTCAGGTGTACCATTATCTAAATAGTATATGATTGGCTTCACGGCTTCACTCATCGCCGCATTTGGATTTACTTTATTTAATCGATGCCTACTGATAAACATTTTTTGAATGGGCTCGCTGATATCACTACCATAATCAAAATAAGTAATTCCAAAATACCCACTTCTAATATCATATGCTCTGGGCTTGTATTTATTATCGGGCAATGCAACAAAGCTATGGTGCATTCTTAAAG
Source organism: uncultured Bacteroidota bacterium (assembly GCA_938008665.1). Lineage (GTDB taxonomy): Bacteria > Bacteroidota > Bacteroidia > Chitinophagales > Chitinophagaceae > Sediminibacterium. Next base: position 27,040 of record CALLKA010000080.1, on the reverse strand, counting down.
TGATTGCTTCAGTAGAAGGAGCTACCGCTTGTACAAATCTTCCGGCATCAGAACCGCCCACAAAAGTAAGTGTTGCTTCAAACTCGGAATTATTCGGAAAATTTTTTGTGTTTGTAATATAGATGGTGGAACGACCTTCGTTCAAGGTGTAAGTTCCTTGTCTCATTTTTCTAATCTTATCAGCAGCATTATGCGCGTCTCTTAGAAAGAAAGAGGTAGCGTCTACTAATACAGCATTGCCATCTTCGACTTCCACTGTAAAATTAAAAAGCACTGATTGTGCGAATGATTCATTGACGGCTTTTTGTTCTCTTGGATCATTGGTCACTGCACGATAGTCCAAATTAGGTTGTGTAAGTAATACTTTTTTACCTACGCGATTAAAATAAACAACTCTTGAATCCCCAATTTGACCTCGGTCTAATCCAATATCATTTGACCCAAGCCCTGCTGGCAGTGAGTTTACATATAAAAATGGGCTATTCCATTTGTCTACGACTAAGTAAATCTTTCCTTGCGTAGCGTCCCAGTAGTAATTAAAATAACCTTTACGCAATTCCATGTTTTTGGTTTTTTCATTGATGGGATTACTTTGCGCATGCAATAGAAAAGGGAAAAATAAGAGTAGTAATAATTTTTTCATACATTTTGTTTTGACAATAAAAAAATCCTCCCATTCACGATTGTTCGGAATGGGAGGATTAAGATATGAATTTTACCGCTAAATTTAAGCAGTAGGTGTATCAGTGGTAGGTTCTGTAAAAAGTGTTGGCGCAACTACAGTCGCTTCAACAACAACCGGAGCTGGAGCAGCTTTCTTAGGAGCCGCTTTCTTTGCTGCCTTTTTAGGAGCTACTTTTTTTGCGGCCTTCTTTGGGGCTGCTTTTTTAACTGCTTTCTTAGGAGCCGCTTTCTTAGTTGCTTTTTTAGGAGCTACTTTTTTCTTTGGGGCTGCTTTCTTTGCTGCTTTCTTAGGAGCTACTTTTTTCTTTGTAGCTGCTTTTTTTGCTACTTTTTTCTTGCTTGACTTTGCCATAATGATTATTTAATTTAGTTAGTAAAGTTGATTTTGATAAAATTACATTCTTTTATTTAAACAAAATAAATTCTATTCATCTATTTAATAATAGATTTGTAACATGAAAACACCTGTCACCTTAGTTGTAGGGGCGTCGCCCAATTCAGAACGCTATAGTTTTTTAGCGACCAGTTTGTTAAATGAACATGGAATATCAGTATACCCCTATGGTATTAAAAAGGGAATGATCAACGATATCCCAATTTTGAATGAATGGCCAAGCCAAATTCCTATAGATACGGTCACTTTATACCTTGGTTCCGCAGCCCAAACTGAATATATTGACCCAATTTTAGCCTTAAAGCCCCGTCGTATTATTTTTAATCCAGGTACTGAAAACCCAGTATTAGCAACACTTGCAGCTAAAAATGGCGTTGAAACATTAGAAGCTTGCACACTTGTTTTATTAAAAACGGGACAATATTAATTTTTATACTGCCCCCAATTGGATTTATCCAAACTCCGGTATTGAAGGGCCTCACTAATATGGTTTATTTCAATCGTATTGCTGTAATCTAAGTCCGCAATACTTCGACTCACTTTTATAATTCGGTCAAAAGCACGTGCGCTTAGCTGAAACTTTTCCATTGCCATTTTTAATATGGCTTCGCCCTCGCTTGTAATGGTACAATATTTTTTTAGCTGACTACTATTCATTTGAGCATTGGTGTAGGTTCCATGCTCGTTTTTAAATCGATGACTTTGAATTTCTCTTGCATTTTTGACCCTATTAGCGATAATTGCGGAAGTTTCTTCCTGTTTCGAAGCCCTTAAATCATTATAAAGTACAGGTACCACCTCAATATGCATATCAATACGATCCAATAAGGGTCCAGAAATTTTATGCATATATTTTTGAATTGAAGCTGGACTGCAGTGACATTCCTTTTTCGGATGGTTGTAATAACCGCAAGGGCATGGGTTCATAGCTGCCATCAGCATAAATCTAGCTGGGAAAGTAACACTCATTTTGGCCCGGGCGATACATACAATTCCTTCCTCCATGGGTTGGCGGAGTACTTCAATAACCGATCTATTAAATTCTGGCAGTTCATCTAAAAATAAAATACCATTATGTGCTAATGAAATTTCACCGGGTTGTGGATGGCTTCCGCCACCAATAAGAGCGATAGCGGATAAACTATGGTGAGGATGTCTGAATGGCCTATTTCGTAATAATTTATTTACGGCATCCAATTTCCCAGTGATACTATAAATTTTACTTGTTTCTAAAGCTTCCATTTGATTTAACGGGGGTAGAATGGATACAATACTTTTAGCCAACATTGTTTTTCCGGCACCTGGCGGCCCAATCATAATTATATTATGACTACCTGCACTCGCAATTTCTAAGGCCCGTTTCACATTTTCCTGCCCCTTTACATCTGAAAAATCTGTCACCGATTTTATTTCATGATCCAGTGTGAGATTAGTTCTTTTAATGGGCGATTTTGAGTTTGGGTTCGCAATAAAATCAACAACTTCGGTTAATTGTTCAAAACAGTATATGTTCATGTCATCAACCAATGCAGCCTCGGCAGCATTTTCATTAGGAAGTAAAATCCCTAAATAGCCATCTGCTTTTGTTTGCATCGCCATGGCAAGGACGCCTTTGATTGGATATAATTTGCCATCTAAACCCAATTCCCCCATCATTATATACTTATCAATTAAATGAATAGGGCTGATTTGTTCAGAAGCGGCTAGTATACCAATGGCAATGGGTAAATCAAATGCGGCACCGGTTTTTTTTAATTCAGCGGGTGATAAATTGATGACCAATTTAGTGCGTGGCATTCTAAAGCCATTTGCTTTAATGGCACTTTCGGTTCGGTCCAAGCTTTCCTTTACCGAGCTATCAGGTAGGCCTACAATACAATAGCCTTGTCCCATGCTAACATTTACTTCAATAGTTATGGCTACTGCGTTAATCCCAATTAAGGCACTGCCTTTTGTTTTTACAAGCATATTTTTTGCTTGAATCTAGATTTGTAACGGAGCGCTAATCAAGTATTAATACTTAATTTTAGTCATATTGTTTAGCAGGTCAACAACGCCTTCTCGCTCTAAAATTAAATAACCCAAGCGGTCTTGACTGACTCCTTGCTTTAGTTGGTAATGAAACACGAGTTCCTTTTGACGCACTTCGGTTTCAAAATATCCGAAGTGAATATTGCTGTATTTTTTTAGTCCATCACTTATCTCATACAGGTGTGTGCTTATGATGAATAAGCTATTGTTTAAATTTTGCAAACCTTCAATGACCACAGTGCTGCACTTCATGGCGTCTTGGATATTGGTTCCCTTGAAAAGTTCATCAATCAGGACAAAATATTTTTTACCATCTATAATTTTTTCAATAGTATTTTTTATTCTTTGTACCTCATTGAAAAAGTAACTTTCTCCTTTGACCACATTGTCAGCAATGGTTAGGTTGGTAATAAGTCCGTCAAATAAAGATAGGGTCACTTTCGCCGCAGGCGCTCCAATGCCAATATGCGCCAAGTAAATAACAATACCAATGGTTTTAATGAAAGTACTTTTACCAGCCATGTTGGCGCCAGTCAAAAAAAACAAATTAGTTTGACTAGAAAGAGAAAGGGTATTATCAATGGGATTTGGAACCAGTGGATGTATCGCAGCGATCACTTCAAGTTGCGGAGTTTCGCTATTGAGCCAAGTGGGAAAAACAAAATTAAATTTTTTTGCAGCAGTTGCCATGCTATAATAAGCATCTAATTCATAGAAATATTGTAAAAGCTGAAGCGTATTATTTTTATAATGGCTCCGAAAAAAATAAGCAAGTGATAATAATTTTTGCGGGTTGGCTAAAGTGGCTTGTGTATTTAAGTTGGCTAATGCAGGATGCTCCACCAATTTTTTTATATTTTGAACTAAGCTGGCAATAATTGGGTTCTGGTTTTTATTTTCGAAAACAAGTAGCCACGTATTTAAATTTTCATAAAACAGCATTAAATGCTCTAGCGAATATTTAATTAAAGCATAGTCTGAAGCATTTATATATTGGTACCAAATAGCGCCTGGGTAGCTAATTTGTATTGGAATAGTTTTAAATGCTGTCCCAAAAAACTTTTCTATAACTAGGGTAGTACCATTGGTAATTTTCATTTCATTAATAAAATCAATTTCACTGATAAAAACAGCAATGGCATTTTGTCGTTTCTCAATGGCTTCAATAGTATTTAATGGATGTGCAAGATATTGGTCTAACTGCTCCTTACCGCCATTAGTTTTGCAAAAATTAAGATGTGAAATAAGGCCTTCTGATTCATCCGTATCAAATAAGCCGATATCTTTTAATGTAATTTTATCTACCAGCATACAAAATGTATTTAGCTTCTGGCAAATTGAATGCGTTGGCCTTTTTGACTTTCATCAAATTTGCCATTCTGATAAGCCAAATGGCCATTTACAAATGTGGCATGAATTAGATAAGGAAATTCAGTGCCTAATAACGGACTCCATCCGCATTTGTATAATATATTTTCTTTGGTAATAATATAGGGTGCTTCTTTAACTAATACCAAGTCAGCGTAATAGCCTTCTCTAATATATCCACGATCTTTTATCTGAAAGCAGGTGGCAACGGCATGGCTCATCTTATCGACCATTTTTTCAATAGTTAATTTACCTTCTTTCACATATTTCATCATCAACATAACGGAGTGTTGTACCAATGGAAGTCCCGCATGCGCATGAGCGTAATCACCTTGCTTTTCTTCCCAAGTGTGTGGCGCATGGTCTGTTGCTATTACATCTAATTGGTCATTGAGCAAAGCTTCCCATAATGCAGCTTTATTTTCAGGAGCCTTAATCGCTGGGTTACATTTAATTAAATTGCCTTTAGTTACATAATCGTCTGCTGTAAAATGTAAGTGATGTACACATACTTCTGAAGTAATGCGTTTGTCGGCCAAAGGAAGCATATTTGAAAACAACTGTAATTCCTTTGCTGTACTAATATGTAAAATATGTAAACGACTATTAAATTTTTTTGCTAATTGTATTGCTTTGAATGAGGATTCAAAACAAGCTTCTTCGTTACGAATAATTGGATGGTCGGCCGGTTCAAGAACAGGTTTTATTGCTTCTAGTGCCGCCTTATTTTTTTTAATAATGCTTTCTTCTTCGCAATGGGTGGCTATTAATAATTCTGACCCTTCAAATATTTTTTCTAACACCAGCGGGTTGTCTACCAATAAATTTCCTGTGCTTGATCCCATAAATATTTTTACACCACAAACTTCATTTTTCTTTTCATTGGTTCGAAGCACTTCTTCCCAATTATCCTGAGAAGTGCCCATAAAAAACGAGTAGTTAGCAAGTGCATTTTGTGCACCAATTTTATATTTGTCTTCCAATAATGATTGGGTAAAAACAGGGGGGACTGTATTGGGCATTTCCATAAAGCTGGTGACTCCACCCGCAACTGCTGCTTTAGATTCAGTATAAATATCAGCTTTATGTGTTAAGCCTGGTTCTCTGAAATGTACTTGATCATCAATGGCGCCTGGAATTAGGTACATACCCTCGGCGTTAATTTCAATAATGCCATTTGGCGTTTCTATGCTTGTTGCTATTTTTTCAATTCGACCATTTTTAATGAGTACATCTCCATTAAATTTTTTCCCTTCATTAACGATAGTGGCATTTTTAATGATATAGTTTCTCATTGCTATTAGTTTTCTATGTAAATACTAAAATTGATAAGATTTGAATTTATTTTATTTATTTGATCTAAAAGTGGGGCATCATTCTTATTTATATTAGTGAGTCCATATGAAAATTTTATTTCAGGAGAAACGGTCACATATCTTAAAAAGAAACTCACACCAAACCCATATTCATAGCCCAAATTCGTATTTTTTAAATAAATTGGCGTACCCGCGCTGAGTATCGGTGCATTTTTTATTTGAACTGATCTATCGAATGAGGCACTACCTCCGCCAAATATATAATGACGCATCATAGATTTATATCCAAATGAATTATACCTATCTGATTGAATTTTTAACACTAGCGGAATTGTGGCAATAATGGAACTGATTTCCATGTTAGCGTTAGCACCTTGTAATTTATAATTAATTGCTTTATTATTTAGTTGTAATAGAACACCGCTTCTCAGTAATAAATGATTTGTAAATCTTAAACTACTTGTTAATCCTAAGTTAACATGTATGTTATTGGGGGAAGAGATTTCACTTGGGTTATTTGTTTGTGGTATGCCAAAAGTTGAACTTCTTTCAAAATTTAAATTATTAATACCAACACCCATATAAGCGCCGATATGTGTGCGCATTTCATCATAATCAGGTCGAAACACTTCATTTTTTTGTGCATTAACCGAAAGATGGGTGATTAATAATAGTACAATGCTGATTATTTGATTCCGCAGTAAATGCTGCATATGCCTAAGCTTAATTTTTGTTGTTGAATATTTTTAAATCTTGCTTTTTCTAAGATACTTAAAAAAGCCGTTCCTTCGGGGAATGCTGCTACACTTTCATTTAAATAAGAATAAGCAGCTTTATTGCCGGAGAATATTTTGCCAATATTTGGTGTAATCCAATTCATATAGAGCTGATAAATAGGCTTAAACCAAAACTGACTAGGTTGTGAAAATTCAAGAATGACTATTTTGCTCCCTGGTGTAAGCACTCGGTTAATTTCAGTCAATCCTTTTTCCAGATCTGCAAAATTACGAACCCCAAATGCAACCATGGCACCATCAAAAGTATTTTCTGCAAAGGGAATTTCGGTACTATCTCCTTGCTTTAATTGGATCAAATCGCTCAATCCTTTTTGGGCAATTTTTATCCTTCCATATTGCATCATGCCTTCGGAAATATCCATTCCTGTAATTTGCTTAGGTTGAATTTGCTTATAGGCCATTAGTGCCATATCGGCGGTACCCGTGGCAACATCCAATAAATGATGGATGGGGGCGCCTTTAAAATTGGCGATGGCTTTTTTGCGCCAAATTTGATCAATACCTAAGCTCAAAAAACGGTTCAGAAAATCATATTTTTTAGCAATTGAATCAAACATGGAAGCTACCTGCTCCTTTTTGCTAGCTTGGCTATTACTATCTGGAACAATATTGTCGTGGGCGTATTTGCTCATAGGGCAAAGATACCAAATTTGTATAAGCTTTATCCATGGCGCATTAGTTCTTAACAATTACTTTTATCTTCGTATCCAATGAAGGCAAGGATTTATAAATCAACTGGTAGCTGGTACTCCGTAAAATCGGAGGAGGGCATGTTTTATCAGGCGCGTATTAAGGGCGTCATAAAATTAGATGCCATTTCCTCGACGAACCCTATTGCTGTTGGAGATTGGGTGAATTATGAAATGGAAAATGAAGATCAAAATTCGGTCATGATTACCCATATTCTTGACCGAGATAATTATGTAGCCAGGCAATCCCCCCATAATAAAAGACAGCAACATATTATCGCCTCCAATTTAGACCAGTCTATTTTATTAGCCACACTAAAATCACCTAAAACGTCACAAGGATTTATTGATCGATTTTTGGTCTCCTGTGAGGCTTTTCATATTCCAGCAATGATTGTTTTTAATAAATCAGACATTTATGGGCCTGCAGAAATGGAAGTGTATGACCAATTTAAAAAAATGTATGAAGCCGTTGGATATAAAGTTTTTTTAATAAGTATTGAAAAGGACCAAGGTTTAAATAAAATCCAAGAATTATTAACTGGTAAAACAACTTTGGTGAGTGGGCATAGCGGTGTTGGAAAATCTTCTTTTATAAATTATTTATTTCCAGATCTGGATTTGAACACACAGGAAGTAAGTGATTGGAGTGGGAAGGGGATGCATACCACTACTTTTGCGCAAATGTATGACCTACCTGTTTCAGGTTCGGTTATAGATACACCAGGTATGCGCGAATTAGGTTTGGTGAATTTAGAAAAAGAAGAGTTAGCGCAATATTTTCCAGAAATGCGTGAAAAAATGGAAGGTTGTCAATTTAATAATTGTCAACATATCAATGAGCCAGGATGTGCAGTAAAAGCTGCAGTAGAAAAAGGAATTATTTCTGATGCTCGGTTTTTTAGTTATGTTGATTTATGGCATGGCATTGAACCCAAAAAATATTAGGCTAAGGTTTAATTTTGGACAACGCTATTTTTTCGCATCATTATATTCTTCAAACCAACTTGAATATTTTACATAGTTATCCGCGATCCTATTTATTTCGCCACTAATTAATGCTTCTGAAACCATCTTCACTTTTTTTGCGGGGACACCAGCATATATACTTCCTTCTTCCACAATAGTGCCTTCTAAAACCACTGCACCCGCAGCAATGATTGCATTTGAATGCACTACACATGCATCCATTACAATACTTCCCATGCCAATTAAAACATTGTCATGTATGGTGCAACCATGCACTAAAGCATTGTGACCAATGGATACATTATTCCCGATATTAGTGGGGTGCTTTAAATAGGTGCAATGAATGACTGCACCATCCTGCACATTGACCTTATTGCCCATTTTAATATAATGGACATCCCCTCTTAAAACGGCATTGAACCAGATAGAGCAATCCTCGCCCATCATAACATCTCCAACAATGGTGGCGTTGGGTGCAATAAAACAATTTTCACCAAATTGGGGATGTTTCCCTTGAACTGTGAGTATGGTTGCCATAAAAATGCGACTTTTGTACTGCAATTTAATAGTTATTATGTCCAGCATTAACAATAGACAACTTTTTTTTTCGCATTTAGCGCAAACCTCCGATAAACCAATTGGCATTGAAGTTGCGTCGGCGAAGGGAATATATATATATGATTCCGCGGGAAAAGCTTTTATGGATATGATTAGTGGGTTTAGTGTTTGTAATATTGGCCATAGTCATCCATCAGTGATTAAAGCAATACAGGAGCAAGCAGAACAATATATGCATGTGATTGTATATGGTGAATTTATTCAGTCGCCTCAGGTGCAATATGCAAAAGCATTAGCTACTGTGTTACCTGATCAATTACAATCCGTTTATTTTACCAATAGTGGCGCTGAAGCTGCCGAAGGTGCAATGAAATTAGCGAAGCGTGTTACCAAACGTACCAAAATGATTTCATTTCATGGGGCTTATCATGGAAGTACCCAAGGTGCATTAAGTATGATGGGGGATGAATATTTTAAAAATGCTTTTAGGCCTTTACTTCCGGATGTGATGCAATTGCGGTACAATAATTTTGACGATTTAAATTTTATTGATAATACGGTTGCTTGTGTTTTGGTTGAATTAGTGCAAGCGGAAACAGGAATCACGCCTGCGAATAAAGACTGGCTTATTGCATTAAAAGAAAAATGTGAATCACTTTGCGTGGTATTGATAGTGGACGAGATACAATCCGGATTTGGTCGAACAGGCAGTTTGTTTGCATTTGAGCAATATGGCATTACGCCAGATATTTTATTGTTGGGGAAAGCATTGGGTGGTGGATTGCCATTAGGTGCGTTTATTGCAAATGTCAAAATGATGGGAGCTTTAATGCATAGTCCTGTGTTAGGACATATCACCACATTTGGAGGGAATCCAGTTTGTTGCGCTGCGGGTCATGCAGCTTTGCAAGTATTGCAACAATCTAATTGGATCAATGAGGTTGCACAAAAAGAACAATTTTTATTGGAGCATCTAGTGCACCCAAGTATTTTAAATCGCACACATAAAGGATTGTGGATGTCCTTGCAATTTTCATCTTCAGTAATTGCAAAAAAAGTGGCAGCTTGCTGTGTTGCCAATGGAATAATAACTGATTGGTTTTTATTTGCAGAAGATAAAATTAGAATTGCACCGCCTTTAAGTATTACGATGGAGGAGTTGACCGAAGCGATTAATAAAATAAAATTAAGTATTGACGAAGCGGTCGCTTCAAATTAATCTTTAGCAATCACCTGTTCTGCAAAAGCGTCTGTACAATTCCTCATATTTTGGTATGATATGATGTATGTCAAAAAGTTTTGCTTCTTTTAAAGCATTATGCTTAAATGCTTTTAATTTTGTTTCATCCTGCAATAGTTCAATGGCATTTTTGCTCATTTTGGCCACATCACCTACTGGGGCAGTATAGCCTGTAACGCCATCAATATTAATTTCTCCTAATCCACCTGCATCGGTGCTAATAACTACAGTGCTCGCTGCCATGGCTTCAAGCGCGGCTAACCCAAAACTTTCATATTCAGAAGGCAATAAAAAAACATCACTTACTGCTAATATTTCTTCCATTTGTTCCTGCTTCCCTAAAAAACGTACATCACCATCTAATCCATATTGCCTGGTGAGATCTTCGGCTAGTGGGCGTTCAGGGCCATCACCCACCATTAATAATTTTGAAGGAAGCGCACTGTGAATATTTTTAAAAATCTCCATCACGTGATCTATTCTTTTTATCTTTCTAAAATTAGATGCGTGTATGATTATTTTTTCATTGTTCGGAGCAATCACTTGTCTAAATGCTGCTACTGCTTTTTTATTATAACGGTGTACATCAACAAAATTGTGGATGACTTCAATTTCTTTTTTAATATCGAAATGCTTGAAAGTCTCTGCTCTTAAATTTTCAGACACTGCTGTAATAGCATCACTTTCGTTGATTGAAAAAGTAACGACTGGCTCGTAAGTTTTATCGCGACCAACTAAAGTAATATCTGTGCCATGTAAAGTAGTAATGACTGGAACTGACCTTCCTGTTTTTTGCTTTACGATTTGTTTGGCAGTATAAGCAGCAGATGCGTGGGGGATAGCATAGTGTGCATGAATTAAATCCAAATCATGGTTTAAAATTACATCTACCATGGTGCTTGCCAAAGCTAATTCATAAGGCGGGTAGTCGAATAATGGATAAGTAGGTACCCTAACTTCATGGTAAAATATATTCGCATGAAACCCATTTAGGCGAACAGGTTGTTGGTAGGTAATAAAATGAATTTCATGGCCTTTTTCCGCAAGGGCTTTACCAAGTTCGGTAGCCAAAACACCACTACCGCCAAAAGTAGGATAACAAACAATTCCAATCTTCATTTAATTACTATTGTATGTGCAAATAACAACTTATAATGCAATAAAGTTTATTTATATTTAAGAATTATTTAAATGAAAAAAGTCGAGTATGCGTAAATTATTGCTTTTGATGTTTTGTTGGCCATTTTTGACCCAAGCCCAAGTAAATCAAGATAGTATTATAATAAAAAAAATGTCAGATGAAATCATGACCAATGGCAAGGCCTATGATTTATTAAGGCAGTTAACCAAACAAATTGGGGGTCGTTTGGCAGGTTCACCACAACAACAAAATGCAGCAATTTGGGGTAAGCGAAATATGGAATCATTCGCTGCAGACAAAGTGTTTATGCAACCTTGTAAAACACCCAATTGGCAACGTGGCGGTAAGGATTTTGCAAGTGTAGTGCGTGTCAATGGAAAAGCAATGAATCGTCCTTTAGCTGCATTGGCCTTAGGTAATTCATTAGGAAGTAATGGTTTAATTGAAGCTGAGCTTTTGGCGGTTGCCGATTTTGATGAATTGGAACAACGAAAAGCCGATGTAAAAGGAAAGATTGTTTATTATCATAGCATGTTTGATCCAACAATTATTCAAACTTTTGGTGCCTATGGAAAAGCGGGCGTGTATCGTAGCACTGGGGCTAGTCGTGCCGCAAAATATGGTGCTGTTGGTGTGATGATACATTCATTAAGTACCGCTCCTGATAATGCGCCTCACACAGGTGGTATGAAGTATGATGAAGATTATCCAAAAATTCCGGCAGTAGCTTTGGGTCCTAATGATGCAAAGGAATTATATGCAAATGCAAAAAAAGGAACCATTCGTGTGCAGATGCAAACCTATGGTTATTTTTTACCTGATGCAGATGAAAATAATGTGGTGGCAGAAATTAAGGGTTCAGAATTTCCGAATGAAATAATTACGATTGGCGGGCATTTAGATAGTTGGGATATAAATGAAGGGGCACATGATGATGGTGCAGGTATTGTGCAAACAATGGAAATTTTACGAATGATGAAGGCTTTGAACTATCAACCAAAAAGAACCATTCGTTTTGTTTTATTTGCGAATGAAGAAAATGGCATGCGCGGCGGCAACAAATACGCTGAGTTAGCAAAATTAAATAATGAAAAGCATGTATTTGCGCTTGAAAGTGATGCGGGTGGTTTTACACCAAGAGCTATTGGTATTACTTGTAGTTCGGAGCAATTTAAAAAATTACAACCATGGTCGGCATTATTAAAACCTTATGGCACTGAGATTACAGCAGGCGGTGGTGGCGCGGATATTGGGCCATTAAAAACGATAGATGCAAATGTTATTTTAGCTGGATTAGTGCCAGATAGTCAACGTTATTTTGATTTACACCATGCTAAAACAGATGTGTTTGAAAATGTAAACAAAAGAGAATTGTTATTAGGTGCTGTGAATATGGCGGCGATTATTTATTTAGTAGACCAGTATGGGGTACCGAAATAAAATTGAAGAAAAAACATATACATTAAATAAAATGACCCTTAGCTTTTAGCAAGGGTCATTTTATTATCGGGATAAGTTCATTGAACGCTCCTTGTATAAATTTCGGAAGTAAGGATCGCGTAAATCTTTTATAAATCGAATGGCCTCACCTGTACTTTTCATTTCAGGTCCTAATTCTTTGTTCACGCCAGGGAATTTATCAAAACTAAATACCGGTTCTTTAATCGCAAACCCGTCTAGCTTTTTCTCCATGACGAAGTCGGTTAATTTAGCAGCACCCAACATTACTTTGGTCGCAATATTTAAATATGGAATTTGATATGCTTTCGCGATAAATGGCGTTGTTCTTGATGCTCTTGGATTAGCTTCAATGACAAACACTTTATCATCCTTAATAGCAAACTGAATATTTATTAATCCTCTGATATTTAAAGCACGCGCAATTTTTTCACTATAAAACTCCATGGTAGCCACGATCAATGGCGTTAAGTTAAATGCAGGTAATACTGCATTACTATCGCCACTATGTATACCCGCTGGTTCAATGTGTTCCATTACGCCCATCACGTGAAAAGTTTCCCCATCAAAAATAGCATCTACTTCAGCTTCCTGGCAACGATCTAAAAAATGATCAATTAATATTTTATTATCTGGAATATGTTTTAAGATACTGACCACCGCTGTTTCCACTTCGGCATCATTAATAACAATTCGCATTCTTTGTCCGCCAATTACATAGCTTGGTCTTACTAAAACCGGGTAGCCAACTTGGTTCGCCACTTCAACGGCTTCCTCTGCAGTGTATGCAGTTCCGTAATCAGGGTAAGGAATTTTTAATTCTTTTAATAAATCACTAAAGCGTCCGCGATCTTCTGCGATATCTAAACTATCAAATGAAGTTCCTATAATTTTAATTCCTCTTTCCGTTAATCGTTTTGCTAATTTCAATGCAGTTTGTCCGCCTAATTGTACGATCACACCTTCTGGTTGTTCTAATTCAATAATCTCCCAAAGATGTTCCCAAAACACAGGCTCAAAATATAATTTATCTGCCATGTCAAAATCGGTAGAAACAGTTTCAGGATTGCAATTCACCATGATGGCTTCATAGCCAGCTTCTTTTACGGCCAATAATCCATGAACACAGCAGTAATCAAATTCGATGCCCTGTCCAATACGATTGGGGCCACTGCCTAATACAATAATTTTTTTTCTGGAAGAGCGAATGGACTCGTTGGATTGCAGGGTGTTGCTCATATGTATGAAATTGGGCAAAAATACAGAAGCATTATCATTTTTACGAATTTTTAAGCAATGGTTTTCCACTATTCCCATTTATCTTACCAAACATAGTTCGTCCCATCGGGTAGTATAGCGTTTGCTTCGCCTTTCGCTGCGCATTTTCCAGTTTTTTTGGGTGCCACTGGTTGCAAATTTGAGGATGTCGTCCCTAAATGCAGCATTCATATTATCTATTACATTCATTAGTTTTTTACGATTTTGGTCCCTAGATGCCACAAACAAGTTGGTCTGCAATGCATTATCGGGTACAAAGTCACTTAAAATGACGCCTGCTTTTTTATATAATTCCCCTTGTTCAAACAAGCTTTTTCCTAGGGCGACCACCGCTTTAATGATGTCCGGAGTTAGATTACTAGGATTGTCTAGTTTAACATACCCGCTCACTTGCCGTCCGTGATGGTAATGGGAGATGTCCGTTTGAGGCGGTGTTTTTTTTAATAAAAAAACGGATACGCCATAAGCGGCACTGTGTTGTCGGCGTAATTTTTCCGCGGTACGCGTTGCATAGGTCGCTAAGGCTTCTTCAATTTCTTGCCATTCGGAAACAGTGCGTCCAAACATACGCGTAGTGGCAATCATTTTTTTACTGGTTCTGGGTGCTTGCATATCATGGCTATGCATTCCTTTTAATTCTCTAATTAATTTCATCCCTGGTACGCCGCCTAAAAATCGTTTACCCCAACTGAGGTCCTTAATGCTAAGTGCGTAAGCGGTATTGATGCCATAGGTTTTTAATTTTTCACTATAGCTATATCCAATCCCCCAAACATCATCGATGGGCGTATTTTGTAAAGCGGCTTGTATTTTTTTTGTGTCATTTAATATGACCACACAACCAGTGAGTAATTTACTTTTTTTAGCCAATCGATTCGCTACTTTACTTAATACTTTATTAGGGCCTACGCCAATGGATACGGATATGCCTGTCCATTTTTCTATTTTCTTTTTTAATGAAACACAATAATCTTGTAGTTGATCGGAAGCGATATGATCTAAATTAATAAAGGCTTCATCAACGGAGTACACTTCCACACAACCCGGTGGCACTAGCTGTCGCATGCTTTCCATCACCCGCCAGCTAAGGTCTCCGTATAAGTGATAGTTGGAGGAGAAGGCATGTACTTTATTTTTTTCAATCAATTCCTTTGCTTGAAAATAGGGGATGGCCATGTTGATGCCCAATTGTTTTGCTTCGTCGGACCTGGATACAATACATCCATCATTGTTGCTTAATACAACAACGGGTGCGTGTTGCAGTTGCGGCTGAAACAGTCGCTCACAAGCGCAATAAAAACTATTACAATCTACAATGGCTTGCACGGAATTATTTTTTTATCACCTTAGGTAGGTGATTTTTTATAAACTATGTATTACGAAACTCACTACACCCCAAGTGCTGTATTGTTCCAATTGCGCTACTTGAATAGTACCGTATCTTTTATTTTCAGGAACTAAACTGATACTATGTTCTTGAATATGTAAACGGCGCACTAAAAATTCACCATTTAAAACAGCCACGACAACTTTGCCTGAACTTGGCGTAAGGCTGCGGTCGACAATTAAAATATCACCCACATGAATACCCGCACCTAACATTGCATCACTATTTACGCGAAAGAAAAAAGTAGCGGGTTTGTTTCGAATGAGTTGCTCGTTGAGGTCAATGCCTCTTTCCATAAAATCGTCGGAAGCTGCCCCAAATCCGGTGGCATTGGCTTGTATAATTTGAGCAGATTGGAATTTTTTATTAATCTGCTGAGTGGCCATCCCTTCATTGGGATCTGTATCTATAAATGACATAAAACTAAAATTATTAGCAATATTAACTAAATAATTTAGTATTTAGTACATTAATTTGTACCCTTTTTTTAAAGTATTTATACCTTTTTGCTGGGCGTCAGGTAATTTCAAGCCTATTGGGCCCAAGTCAGGGTCAGGGTCCAATCGTTACCCGCCTGAACTTTGAATTGTTGGGCAAAACTACCTTGGTTTAAGGCAATGGATAGGTTCATTAAACTATTTAAATAGGCGAGTGGTTTTCCAACGGCTACGGCCCCAAAAGTATTTTCAAAAGGCATATTGCCTTTGTATACTTGTTTTTGTTGGTGATAAATTTCAACGATTAACTCATTTTTTTTATGGGTAATTTTTTGAAATGCTTTCCAATAATCTTGATGAATATTGGTCCAAATATTTCCGTACTGAATATCTAAAATAGCAATAGTTCCTTTTAATTGATTGTCTTGTAAGGATGCTTTTTGAAAAGCAATGGATACAACAGGTGTATTTACAATGGCACCCACTTGTGCAAAACTTATTTTTTTAGCCGCTAATCTTGCAGCCGTATAAGCATATACGTCTCGTCCATGAAAAGTATAAGAAGCGCCCGAATTTTTTCGTCGGTTGTTTACTTCATCAATTTCACGAATGGAATCAATGCCGAGTGATTGTGCAATTAAAGTAAGGGTGCCATTATCTGGTGTAACAATATAGTGACCGGATTTTGTTTTGACCACGACCGATTTTCTTGTGGTGCCAACGCCAGGATCAACCACAGAAACAAACACAGTTCCGGCCGGCCAGTATATCACGGTTTGGTCTAAGCGATAAGCAGCTTCCCAAATATTATAAGCAGGAATATCATGGGTGAGGTCATATAATTTTAAACTAGCATCTACATTACTCGCCACGCCTTTCATTGCAGACACTGCACCATCCTTCGTGCCAAAGTCGGTTTGAAAAACCACAATGCCATTTTGCGCCAATGCGGTTATGGCAGTTACTAAAAGAAGGATCCCTGTGGTCAATATTTTTTTCATTTAAGTTATTTTCAGTCTTAAGATTAAAATACAATAATACTTTTTCGTGGCGAACATTGTGAGCGAAGCGATCTGAGAGCACAGAAAAAGGTATTTTGTATTTGAATAATATCAATTAATATTTTTTGTCATTAAAAAGCCTTCCCGCGTTAACGAGAAGGCTTTAAAGTTATTTAATTTATAGTATTAAAATTTAAAAACTAGTTTGCTGAATATTCTTAAACCATTGTAGCCCATTTGAACGCCATCCCAAGGACCGCCGGTTTCATTATCGCCGGCATACCATTTCGCTTGTGGGTTTACAGCGAAGTCAGGATGTATATTAAAGATATTGTCTGCGCCAATCACAAGAGATACCTTTTTAGATAATTGTGCATTAGCATAAAGGTCAGTTGTTAGTTTACCTTTATAATTAAAAATTTCTGGGACATAAGTGCCGTTATTAAAATTAACTGTATTAGTAGCAGTCTTTTGGTCGTCAACTGGCACCATAGGATAAATTCCATCGTAATCAGGATCACCAAATCCTGTCAATGCAACATTTCCAAAGTAGGTAAATCTTACCCCAAGGCTTATTTTATTTTTTGTATAATCGAAACTTGCTGAGAATTTAGATTTAGGTGCGGATGCTTTAAGGAAGTATATTTCCCTTGTATTAAAAAATGTACTTGGCAGTTCGCTACTAAAATAACTTGCTCTGCTAGTATAATATGGGTCTGTATTGAATTTATTGCTTGATAAAGCTGCAGGCACATTAATTTTATCAATATTGATATTTTGTAAATTACCTACCAATAATATTTTAATACGTTCAGTGCTAGAAATTTTCTTTTGATAGTCAATCACAAAATCCACACCACTATTAGTTGTATTCACGGCATTTGCAAAAAATTGTGCAGTGGCTACGCCCATGCTATTTAATTTATTTGTAAGGGCAGTAGGAAGTGAGGCATCTTCAGCGCTAAACAAACCAGATAAAACCACACGATCTTTCATTTTAATATTATATCCATCTACTGTTACGGTTAAACCTTTTGCAGGTTTCCAAGAAAAACCTAAGCTCATGTTTGTAGATGTTTCTTGTTTCAATGAAGGAATACCTGCTAGTTTGCTGATCGCATCGTCATTACGTGCAATTCTTGATTGCACCAATCCGCCATTAGAAAATGAAGTAAGGGTATTGCTAAAATATTTTTGTTGCAAGGAAGGCGCACGGTATCCAGTACTAAATGAGCCTCTTAAATTAAAATTGTCGGTCACTTTTAATCTTGCAGAAGATTTAAAAGTAGCGACTGATCCAAAGTCAGAATAATTTTCCGCCCTAACTGCACCCGTAATTAATAATGCTTCTGTTGGCGTGTATTCCAAATCGGTATACAATCCTGTTACTATCCTATTGGCTTTTATTTCATCATCTGGGCTAAAACCTGGGAAGCCTTGTGCGCCTGGTGCTTGTTCCAAACCTAAGGTATTACTAAATGCTTTATAGGAATTTATTTCACCTTTGAAAATACTGTACTCTTCAAATCTAAGTTCTGCACCATAGGAAACTTTAACACCACCTTGATTCACTTTCCCAAATTGCTTTGATAAATCCAAGTTCGTGGTGTTTTGTAAGAAGTTAAATCCACCATCATCAAAATGTGTTTGTGTGATGTTGCCAATATTGGATGCGTTAAAAGTGCCATGGCCAAAATAATGGAAATTATTATTTCCAAACGAATTACTGAAATCCCAATCCCAACCATTTTTACTTGTTTTAGAAAAACCTGTAACCATGGATAAATCTTGAACATTTGCTTGAATATGTGGATTGTAGCTGGTGTCTCCCACTCCTGAAGTAAACATAATATTAGGTACAAAAATTAAGTTTCCTTTATTGTCAATAGGGAAACGGGTGGGTCTTGCAGACCAATTTCTTGTGTAAGCGTAGGCGTCAGAACTTTTATTATTCATGCTACCAAAAGCATAAAACTTAATATCATCACCTAAGGGTAATTCTAAATTAAATAGGGTACCATAGGAATTCATGGAGGCGTCTCCAAAACCTTGTCTCCAAGTATTGGTAGGTAAGCCATCTTTATCCGCAATATCGGAAGAGGCTGCTTGACGGAAAGTTTTTCCTTGATCCAATAAATCAAATGAAACATTAATGAAGCCTCCTTTTTTTCCTAAATTAAATCCTCTGTTGGCAGATATTGATTTTGTAACACCATCAATAGGTGCTTGTGTTAAATAATCTTTATTGTCTTTGAATTGGTAAGTGTTGAATTTTTTATCAAAATATCCTGCAAGTCCAGTAGAAATATTCCACTCACCCGTATTTTTTCTTAATACAATATTCATTACCCCGGCAATTGCATCAGAGCCATATTGTGCGGATGCGCCATCTCTTAAAATTTCAATTCGATCAACAGATGACATAGGGAAACCATTTAAATCCACCCCTGAACCACCACGACCTCTGGTTCCAAACAAGCCAACCAAAGCTGTGCTATGACGGCGTTTGCCATTGATTAATACCAAGGTTTGATCAGGCCCTAAACCTCTTAATGTTCCAATATCAACGTGATCAGCACCATCCGCGCCTGATTGTTTATTATAGTTAAATGAAGGTGCCACAAAATTTAATGTGGAGGTTAAATCCATTCTTGCAGTATTCAAACCTACTTCTGATATTTTTATTAAGTCAACTGGCACCGGTGATTCGGTTTTAACACGACCAAGACCTCTGCTACCTACTAAAATGACATCTTGTAATTCATTGGTGCTAGGTGCTAATGAAATTTTTAATTCACCACTGGTATATTTTACTGTTGTAGTTTCAAAACCAACATAACTGAATGTAATCAAATCATTACTATTTGCATTAATAGTAAATGTGCCATTTTTATTGGTGTTAGTTACGGCTTTTGAACCAGTGTTTTTTACAGTAACACCTTCTAAAGCGGTCCCTTTATTATCTGTCACCAAACCTTTAATAGTTTGTTTTTGTGCTATTGCAGATAAGCAGAAAAAAGTGAAAATAAAAGAGAATAAAATGCATGTTTTTTTCATCATTGGGGTAGTATTTTAAATAAATTTAATACTTTTTTATAGCCAACAAAAGTTATCCTATAATTAATTGAAATTATTTCACGCATTAGCACTAATTTTAATCTTATGGAATTGGTCATAAAACATATAGGCAATCTTTTTAATACGATTCATGCGCATCCTTGGGATACTATTGAAAAAATCCCCCAAAGTGGTGGAGATCGTGTTTATTTTCGAATCATTCAAGGGGAACAAAGTTGGATTGCTACTTATAGTTTAAACATCAGGGAAAGCGAAACCTTTGTTTATTTTGCGGACCATTTTTATGAAAAAGGTTTACCTGTTCCTAAGGTATTGGCAATGAGTGCAGATAAAACAATATATCTGCAACAGGATTTAGGCAGGGTTTCCTTATTAGATGTATTAGAAAAGGAAGGGAAAACAGAGTACGTTTTTTCCTTATTTAAAAAGAGTTTGACTGCATTGGCTCGATTACAAGTATTGGGCGGAGCTAATTTAAATTATGATAAATGTTTAACCTCCAAGGAATTTGGCAAGCATTCTATTTTAACTGACTTGTTATATTATAAGTATTACTTTTTAGATACTTTGCAATACCCCTATGATAAACAAGCCTTAATTGATGAGTTTGAATTATTAAGTGATCAATTATCTGCAGGTAATTATAAAAATTTCATGTTCAGGGATTTTCAAAGTCGCAATATTATTGTGAACAATGATGAAGTATTTTTTATCGACTTTCAAGGAGGTATGCAAGGTGGATTACCTTATGATGTAGCTTCCTTATTGTGGCAGGCCAAAGCGGAACTATCGCAGGAATGGAAAGATAAATTATTGGATCATTATATTCATGAAGTACAAAGTTTGATGCCTGAAAAAATTGATGTAACCATTTTCAAACAACAATACAATGGATTTGTGTTATTAAGATTATTGCAAGTGATGGGCGCCTATGGGTTTAGAGGGTTGTTTGAAAGAAAAGCACATTTTTTAACGAGTATACCCTTAGGTCTTTTAAACATAAAAAACTTTTTACAACACAATACCATTGCAAGTGATACGCCTGTTTTTGCTTCTATATTACAATGGATGGTAGGAGATGAAGTTATCCAACGATTTACGCCACCCAAAGCGACAGATGAAACGCCATTAGTCATTACGATCAATAGCTTCAGTTATAAAAAAGGAATTCCAGGAGATGATTCTGAAAATGGTGGTGGATTTGTTTTTGATATGCGTGGTATTTTAAATCCAGGCAGATTTGATGACTATAAAAAATTATCAGGCCTTGACAAACCGGTTCAGGATTTTTTAGAACAAAGAACTAAGATGAATGTGTTTTTAAATAGCGTATGGGATTTGATTGATATTACTACAGAGAATTATTTAGAAAGAGGATTTGCTTCCTTGCATATTAATTTTGGTTGCACTGGAGGACAACATCGCAGTGTGTATGCGGCTGAGCAAACAGCAAGACATTTAAAAAATAAGTATAAGGTAAAAACTATTTTACTACATACCAATCAACAAAACTGGGTTAAATAGTTTCCCCAATAAATTATTCGGTTATGCGAGCAATGATTTTAGCGGCAGGATTAGGCACCAGATTAAAACCCTTTACCAATCATCATCCCAAGGCATTGGCCTTAGTGAATGGGAAAACTTTATTACAACGCAATATTGAATACTTGCAAGCATTTGGCATACGCGAAGTGGTGGTGAATGTGCATCATTTTAGTGATCAAATTATTAGTGCCGTTCAAGAGAATAATGGTTGGGGATCTGCCATCACAATTTCAGATGAATCTAGTGAGGTATTAGAAACAGGCGGCGGCGTTTTATTTGCAGCCAATTATTTTAAAAACGAAGCATCCTGGCTAGTGATGAATGCTGATATATTAACCACCATGCCATTGGATAAAATGATGGCGGCTGATGCTGAATTAAAAAATAGTCATGATCATTATGTGGCAACTTTAGCGGTGACCAATAGAACTTCAAGTCGTAATTTATTATTTAATGAAGATGATTTATTGACGGGTTGGAAAAATAATACAACAATGGAGGAAAAGTGGGTGGCAGCACAAACCAATGTTGCCATTGATTCAAGCAAAATTATTCCCAAAGCTTTTAGTGGAATTCAAATAATTCACGCCTCTTTTTATACTGCTTTACAATTGAGTGGGAAGTTTTCACTGATCGATGCTTATTTACAAATTGCTGCTACTAACCCTATTGGTTATTACGACCATAGTGATTCCATCTTAATGGATGTAGGCAAGCCTGAAAATCTTGAAAAGGCAGCAACTTTGTTTCTGTAGTACTTATTTCCAGCAAATTATACCCTTATATAAATTTTCTTTTTATCAAGCAAGTAGGCAATCGCACCCATAAAGGCGATGATGCATAAGGCGTATAAGAGGGAGCCAATGCGTAAATCACTGGCGACATCCTTACATACATTTTGGTAAAACCAAGGTAATGCACTGGTATAAACCGGTACTCCTTTTTCATCAACATGATCGACCCATCTTAATAAAGCCAATACGCGCGGTAAAAATCCACTCAAAACAAAAATGAATAAAGGGTTTTTCCCGAACACATCAAAAAACTGACTCCATTTTCCTTTGGCGTTATTAAATTCTAGTAAATAAATAAACATACTCAATGTAATGATCGCTAAACCAGAAGTGTAAAAAACATAACTACTGGTCCATATTTTTTTATTTATAGGAAAACTAAAATCCCAAATATAACCTACGAATACGAGTATAACCCCTGTCAGTATTAGCTTTGCAAGCATTTCAAAATTCTTCCCTTTTAATTGAATATATTCCCCAACTAGATATCCAAATATAACTTGCACAATTGAAGGAAGTGTGCTTGTTAATCCTTCAGGATCAAATGGAACGCCTTCGCCTTTATAAACATGTGAAATTCCTAACACATTAAAATCAATTGCATTGCCAAAATAGCCAGATAAGCTATAGGGGTGGCCCGGCATCCCTAAACTGAAAGTGAGTACCCAGTAGATAACTAAAATCATCATGCCAATAAATAATGCCATACGTGATTTGCCAAAATAAATAATGACCGATGCAAAAAAGTAGCATAAAGCAATTCTTTGTAGTACCCCTAATATGCGCACATTTTCCCAAGGCTTAAATTCCAAACCAGCGTCACTCCATTTTACAAACGGACTCCAATTTAAAAAAAGGCCAATTAAAAATATTAGTACAGTTCGTTTGATTACTTTTTTCCAAAATTCACTGCTATTTTCTAGTTGCAACTTGGGTATCACAAAGGACATGGCATTACCCACCGCAAATAAGAAAAAAGGGAACACCAAATCAGTAGGCGTGCAACCATGCCAGCTGGCGTGGGCTAAAGGGCTAAAAGTATTGGCCCAGGAACCAGGATTGTTTACTAAAATCATTAGTGCAACAGTGGCACCCCTGAAAACATCTAATGAATGATATCTTTCCTTGGTCATAGCTTAAAGTTTTATAAATTACTTACTAATATATATCATCGTTTTAATATCTTTGTAAGATACAAAATTAAGATGCAAAAAAACATATTAATCACAGGTGGTGCAGGGTTTATTGGGTCACATGTTGTGCGTTTGATGGTGAACAAATACCCTGAGTATCAAATATTTAATTTGGATGCGTTGACCTATGCGGGCAATTTGGAAAACTTAAAGGACATTGAAAATGCCCCTAACTATCATTTTGTAAAAGCCAACATTTTGGAAGCAGATGTATTAAAGGAGATATTTGAAAAACATGCTATTACGGATGTGATTCATTTGGCTGCCGAGTCGCATGTAGACAGGTCTATAGTTTCTCCGTTGGATTTTGTTTATACCAATGTAATTGGAACGGTTAACTTATTAAATACGGCAAAGGAATTTTGGAAAGCGGATTTAAGTTATGAAAATGCACATGATGGCAGTTGGGAGAAAAAAAGAGATCATTTATTTTATCATGTTTCTACCGATGAAGTATACGGTAGCTTAGGAAAGGACGGTTTATTTACGGAAACCACTGCTTACGATCCTAATTCACCTTATTCCGCAAGCAAGGCGGCTAGTGATCATTTTGTTAGAGCCTATGGGGAAACTTATCATTTGCCAATCGTAATTTCAAATTGCTCTAATAATTATGGGCCAAATCATTTTCCTGAAAAATTAATTCCATTATTTATACATAATATTATAAATAAAAAATCATTACCTGTATACGGCGATGGTTTGTATACGCGTGATTGGTTGTATGTGAAAGATCATGCGCGCGCCATTGATATTATTTTTCATCAGGGTAAAAAAGCCGACACATATAATATTGGTGGGTTTAATGAATGGACCAATATTGATTTGGTAAAATTAATGTGTGCGCAAATGGATGTTAAATTGGGTCGTGCGGCTGGTGAAAGTGAAGCGCTAATTACCTATGTGAAAGACCGTCCAGGTCATGACCGCCGTTATGCCATAGACGCCACTAAATTGAATAAGGAATTAGGTTGGTCCCCGTCGGTTACTTTTGAACAAGGTTTAGCGGAAACCATCGAATGGTATTTAAGCAATGGACCTTGGTTGGGAAACGTAACCAGTGGCGCTTATCAAACCTATTATAGCGATATGTATAGCAATCGTTAATTAGGTAGTCATATTTCTTTTAAAAATAAATTAATCAGCATCATAAATAATAATAAAGTCAATTGCTCAGTATGAAAATTGAAAATACACCATTAAAAGATTGTTTTATTATTCACGATACTGTTCATGGTGATGCAAGAGGTTATTTTATAGAAACTTTTAATCAAAGAGATTTTGCAGCGGCTTCCGGATTAGATATTGTTTTTGTGCAGGACAATCAATCAAGATCATCTAAAGGGGTATTGCGCGGATTGCATATGCAAAAAGGGCCAGCTGCACAAGCAAAATTGGTAAGGGTATTAGAAGGTGCGGTGTTAGATATTGCAGTAGATTTAAGAAAAGGCTCTCCTAGTTTTGGGCAACATTATGCGATTGAATTAACGGCTGACAATCACAAACAGTTTTTTGTACCTGCAGGATTTGCACATGGATTTGTGGTATTAAGTGAAGCAGCTACCTTTTTTTATAAGGTAGATAAATTTTATCAACCTGGCAATGAAGTTGGGATAATGTATAATGACAAGGATTTAAACATTGATTGGAAGTTGCCAACGTCGGAATTAATATTTTCAGAAAAAGATAAAACATTGGGAAGCTTCGCGGAATATGCTGCGAGCTTATAACGATTAAGAATTATGATTTGAGCACAAAGTGCGAAAACCTAAACACAAAAAAATACTATGAAGGGAATTATATTAGCAGGAGGATCGGGTACAAGATTGTATCCAATTACCAAGGGGATTAGTAAGCAATTAATGCCTATCTA
The DNA here is from genome assembly GCA_938008665.1 of uncultured Bacteroidota bacterium. Taxonomy (GTDB): domain Bacteria; phylum Bacteroidota; class Bacteroidia; order Chitinophagales; family Chitinophagaceae; genus Sediminibacterium. The sequence goes on along the minus strand of CALLKA010000080.1, from coordinate 1,809 downwards.
TGATAAGCCAATGATCTATTACCCTTTATCTGTATTAATGTTAGCAGGCATTAAGGAGGTTTTAATCATCACTACGCCCGAAGACAACGATCAATTTAAAAGATTATTGGGAGATGGTTCTGAGATAGGGTGCAAATTCAGTTATGCAGTGCAAGCGGTACCGAATGGTTTAGCGCAAGCATTTGTCATTGGTGCTGATTTTGTTGGTAATGATAAAGTGGCGTTGGTATTGGGAGATAATATATTTTACGGCGCAGGCTTTAGTAAATTGGTACAATCCTTTAATGATGTGGATGGAGCCGCAGTTTTTGCTTATGAAGTAAATGATCCTGAACGTTATGGTGTGGTTGAATTTGATGAAAATAATAATGCATTGTCATTAGAAGAAAAGCCAAAAGCGCCTAAGTCAAATTTTGCGGTGCCTGGTTTGTATTTTTATGATAATCAAGTGGTTGAAATAGCTAAGAACATTCCCGCATCTCCAAGAGGCGAGTATGAAATTACAGATGTAAATAAAGTATATCTAGAACGTAAAAAATTACAAGTAGGTATCATGAATCGTGGTACTGCTTGGTTGGATACCGGCACTTTTGAGTCCTTGGCTGACGCATGTGAATTTGTACGTGTTATTGAAAAACGTCAAAGTCAAAAGATAGGATGTATTGAAGAAGTGGCCTTTAGAATGGGATTTATTGATAAGGCGCAATTATTGGTTTTGGCAGATAAATATGCTAAAAGTGGGTATGGTGAATATTTGAGAAATTTAAAGAAGTAGGTGGGGATATAAGGGGGTAATTACGCTTCTTAGGTCACAGAATCAGCCTTCTTGTGTCAGTATAAATTACATTTTTCATTAAACAATGAACAATTTTTAAAAATCATTGTTTATATAACATGTCAAGTTATTCCATTAAGGATTTAGAACAGGTTACGGGAATTAAAGCCCATACAATTCGTATTTGGGAGCAGCGGTATAATTTTTTACAACCATCACGTACGGAAACCAATATTCGTTCCTATAGTTCGGCAGAATTGAAGACCATCTTGAACGTTTCATTATTAAATAAATATGGGTTTAAAATCTCCCATATTGATAAAATGTCCTCAGATCAAATAGAGGAAAAGATTCTTTCCTTGAACCAAATTGATGCGATTAGAGAAAGGGTGGTAAATGTATTAATTAAGGAGATGGTTTCTTTGAACATGCATGCTTTTGAGAAACAATTAGATTTATATTCTGGACAGAAAGGAGTTGACAAAACGATTACAGAAATTGTATTCCCATTTTTAGAAAGAGTTGGTATTTTATGGATGACCAATCATATAAATCCAGCACAGGAGCATTTGGCAACTAATTTATTAAGGCAAAAATTAATTTTAGGAATTGAAAGACTGCCTGCAGTTTCAGAGCATAACAAGAGCGTTATTTTATTTATGCCCGAAGGAGAATATCATGAAATTGGCTTGTTGTTTGTATACTTCTTATTAAAACAAGAAGGAATCTATGTTAATTATCTAGGGGCGAATGTTCCAATGAAAGACCTTGTTTACTTAACTGCTGTCAAGAAACCAAATTATGTATTTTGTCATCTAACGTCTCCATCAAAAGTGTTTAAATTAGACCGTTTTATAACACAGATTAGTCAAGTTAGCAATACAACCCCCGTGATGCTATCTGGTTTGTTCATGAAGGATTATAAAGGAAAGCTGTCCGATAACATAGCAGTCAAGAAAAGCCTAGTTGAAGTGATTCAACTAATACAATCCATCTAATACCAATTCCTTAGGGGTCATTTCTCAAATTTAGAT
>CALLKA010000079.1 GCA_938008665.1 uncultured Bacteroidota bacterium | reverse complement strand
AAATGCTTCAGATTGCGCCAAATAGTCATCCTCTTTTGGGACAGGCAATGGCTGTAAACGATAATACGCATCTATCAGCTCTTTTGCACAGCCTGCAGAACAAACTGTGTGTCCAGTTTTAGGCTCCACAAAATGTCCACGAGAGTACCTACAATTTGAACAAGTCTCCATCCTAAGACTTTTTTACAAAATAATAAAAAACAATATTGCAAAACCTAATTAAAATAGTACCTTTGCAAAAAATTTAAAAAATGGCAACAAACAACCATGGCGATGGTTTTTGTTTTTGATACATATAAGCAATGTGCTATAGCGCATGATTTATTAAAAGGCTATAAATATAAAGAGTCCATTTTTATTAAATGCATTCATGAAGTAAAGATGGAGTGGATTGCCGCATCCTATGCAATTTTTTGGGGCCATATTAATTTTAATAAAACTAGCTGGATACAATGGGGCATTCATTATGATGTGCCTCATTTAATAGATGAAAAAAATAATATCCCTGAATCTTGGTTAAGGGCGGGCGAAGTATTTTCATTTGATCAATCGGCCTCCTTATCAGATCATTTTAAATTGTATTATAGGGATGAAGTGTATCGCCAAGCGCGCGCCAATATGGGATCAGAGTGGCTGTCTAATTTAGAAATGATTGCCCCAGTAAGTGGGAGTGTTAAAATTCCGGTTGAGTTAAAACCTTAGCGTGTATCTTATGTAATAAAATAGTATTTTTGCTTTACAAAAATCACCTTATGCATCAATCAACTATTAATGTTCTGATAGATTTAGACGAACAAAAAATTCCGCAAAACATTAAGTGGTCCGCCTCCGATAGCACTGCCAACGAAACTCAAGACGCTAGAGCGATGATGCTTACGCTGTGGGATCCAACCGATAAAACCGCTTTGCGTATTGATTTATGGACGAAAGATATGATGGTGGATGAAATGGCCGATTTTTTTTATCAGAATTTAATGGGCATGGGCGAAACCTATTTAAGAGCAACACAGGATCAAGCAATGGCCAATGATTTTAAAGAATTTGCCTATTCGTTTTATAAAAAATTTAGTGCAAGTCAAATAGCAGAAAACAAATAAATAATCAAGTTATGAGTTTAGAAACTGAAGTGATGTCCTTGATGAAGGACGCAATGAAAAATAAGGATGAAGCAATGTTAAGAGGCTTAAGAGCCATCAAAGCTGAAATTATAAAAGCAAAAACTGATCCAGGAGCTAATGGTGAAATTTCCGCTGACACCGAATTAAAGTTGTTGCAGAAATTAGTGAAGCAACGCAAGGATTCGTTATCGATTTACGAACAACAAAACAGGCCTGATTTGGCAGCAAAAGAGTCAGAAGAAATTGCCATTATTGAAAAGTTTTTACCTGCACAAATGAGTGAGGAGGCTGTAAAAGCAGCTGTGCAAGCTATTATTAGTGAAGTGGGTGCATCAGGTCCGCAGGATTTGGGTAAGGTAATGGGCGTAGCAACAAAACAACTTGCGGGGCAAGCCGATGGTAAAGTAATTTCAGCGATTGCCAAATCACTACTTACTGCTTAATATATGTGGTTAGATATTTTAACAGGCACGCTACTTATTGTTGCAATTTTACAAGGTATTCGTAATGGATTAATCAAAGCAGTACTTTCCTTTTTTTCCTTCTTCATAGGACTAATTGTTGCATACCAACTAGCAGGTTGGGTAGCGAGACTACTAAAAGAATATACCAAAATTGAAAGCCATTGGTTGCCTTTTATTTCATTTGTTATTGTGCTATTAGTGGTGTTATTTTTAATCAGATGGATTTCAGGTTTATTACAGCAAACTGCTGAAGTTTTAATGCTCGGCTGGTTGAATAAATTATTGGGCATTGCACTATATGGCTTTATTTATTTTACAATTTGGAGCGCTTTGGTCTATTTTTTACAAATTTTAGGGGTGTTGGAAGCAGCAAAAATAAAAGATGCGTATAGTTATTCCTATTTACAAAAGTGGTGGCCCTATTGTACTGAAAAGATGAGCCTATGGCTTCCCTTTATCAAAACTACTATTGCCACCTTCCCAAACCCATTTAAGTAAGCAGTTACTAACTGATTGATCGTTATCTGTTTTATCATTATTTGCACACTTTTTATACGTTATGATTTCGTTAAATTTCCAATTATCATAGCTGGTTATAATTGCGCTATTTTAGCATTTTTTACAATGATTTAAGTATCTTTAACCGCATTGTATATTGTTAAATTATTTGGTCAATGATATCAGTAATTTAAGTGTTCAATTTTTGTTATGATAGAATATGAAATAAAGAAAGACGGAAAATTTAATTACCTAGAGGTAGGTGAAGGGGAAACGCTAATGCTATTGCATGGGCTTTTCGGCGCCTTAAGTAATTTTTCAACTTTAATTGAAAAATTCAGACATACACATAAAGTGGTGGTCCCAATATTGCCATTGTTCGACTTGGATTTATTACATACCTCAGTCACTGGGTTGGCAAAGTATGTGGAACAATTTATTGATGCAAGGGGTTATCATAATATACATTTATTAGGAAATTCATTAGGAGGTCATGTAGGGTTGGTATATATTTTAAAACAACCAGAAAAAATTAAATCACTAATATTAACTGGAAGTAGTGGTTTATATGAAAATGCGATGGGTGATACTTATCCTAAGCGCGGAGATTACGAGTATATAAAAAACAAAACAGCCCAAACATTTTATGATCCAAATGTAGCAACGAAGGAATTGGTCGACGAGGTTTTTGAAATTACACGTAATCGTTTAAAAGTGATTAAGGTGCTTGCCTTGGCTAAAAGCGCTATTCGAAATAATTTAGGCGCTGAGCTAAATGAAATAAAGCAACCTACTTTATTGATATGGGGTAAAAACGATTGTGTTACACCGCCATTAGTTGGCGAAGAGTTTAATAAATTAATTCCAAATAGCCAGTTGCATTTTATTGATAAATGTGGTCACGCGCCAATGATGGAAGTGCCAGATGAATTCAATACAATTTTAGAAAAGTTTTTAACTGAACTACCTAAATAAATAATTCGAAATGCTAGCTTCCTCCATCGCTATATCTAGTTTTCCATTGCTTCATTTTGAAGATAAGGCATCCTTTGCATTGCAATGTATGGAGGATTACGATATACAGCATCTGCCATTAGTTAAAGAGGAATATTTTGTTGGCTTGGTTAACAAAGAGGACGTTTTAAATTTGGATAACGATCAAACATTAATTCATTTAGCCGACCAACTTACGCGGGTGGGCATTTTAGGTTCCATGCATTTCACAGCTGCCTTGAATTTATTTTCTAAAAATGAGTTGTCTCTATTGCCAGTGTTAAATGAGCAACAGGAATGCACTGGGGTGATACTTCAGAAAAACTTAAATGATTTATTAGCTAAATTTTTAGGTGTAGATAATCCAGGTGCTATTATTGTGGTTTCGGTGTCGCCTTATCAATATTCACTAGCCGAATTAAGCCGTCTCGTTGAAACCAATAATGCGCAAATATCACAGTTAAATACCAACTTCGACGAGGCAACTGGGGCACTTATTATTACTGTAAAATTAAATAAGGAAGAAGCGGATGTAATTATAGCCACACTGCAAAGATACAATTATCAAATACTTCATTATTTTGGTAACACCATTATACATAATGATATTGAAGATCACTACCACCATTTAATGAACTATTTAGATGTCTAATTCTCTTAGGTTTTTATTTCTTTTTTTATTTTCTATCATTTGCATTTCTACTAATTTGAATGCACAAGTCCGAATTAACAAAATACAGGTGGATGGAAATCATCGAACAAAAAATTATATTTTATTACGAGAGTTACCTTATCATGTAGGCGATATAATTAATAAAGATTCATTAACAGTTTTAAATACCTTATCGCAACAGCAACTCTTTAATACTTCTTTATTTTTATTTGTAAAAGTAACACCAGTCTATCCATTAATCAATGATAGCAGTATTGTGGACATAGAAATACAAGTAAAAGAAAGGTGGTATTTTATACCCAAACCCTATTTTAAGTGGGTCGATCGTAATTTTAATCAATGGTGGAGTGAGCAAAACCGAAGCTTGGACCGGGTTAATTATGGCATCACATTTAGCCAAAAAAATGCGACTGGCAATAATGACCAATTGGTGCTTGGTTTTATTCGCGGGTACACGCAGCAAAACATTATAAGATACCAATTGCCATTTTTCGATAAAAATTTAAAATATGGTATTGGTGGAGGTTGGCAAAATTATAACCAAAAGGAAATTAATTATAAAACCGAAAAGGACAAACAAGTTTTTGCGAAAACAAATGATGTAGTTCGAAAAGGCTACCGTGCCAACGTAAACTTAACTTATCGTCCTAACTTATTTGAACGACATTCATTACAGATAGGATATGGTAAAGAGGAATTATCTGACTCTGGATTTTTAATACAACCCAATTTTTTAGCGAGTCATAAAAAAGTAATGACTTATGGAGATATCACTTTAGGGTATACGAAAATTGCATTTGATTATAACGCATATCCCACCAATGGCGCTGGGACTGAATTGGTTTTATTTCAACGTTTTTCCAAAGGGGCACCTTTCACTTCTATCCAGTTCAGAAAATTAAAGGCACATTCATTTTCGAAACATAATTTTATTTTCATTGAATCAAATTCACAATTGAAATTTTTACCCAATAATAACTATTTAGATAGTCGATTAATGGGCTATGGCAATTTGCAAATGAATGGCTTAGAATATTACGTAGTTGATGGGAATGCAGCTACCATTTTGAAAACGGCTTTTCATCATTCTTTAGGGAGTTTCACGGTTAAAAATCCATTAACACAAAAGTTTTTACCTGAAGTAAAATATGATTTTTGGATTCGTATTTTTAGCAATTTAGGGTATGTATATAGTGAGCGTCCTTCAAATACCAATAAACTATCCAATACCTTAATTAGGACAGCTGGCATTGGTTTAGATGTGATCAGTATCTATGATTTTGTGTTAAAAATTGACTATAGTGTGAATCAGCTTGGAGACAAAGGAGTATATTTACACGGCGGAATTAATTTTTAAATTAGATGAAAGTAGCAATATATAGTAGGGGGTTTGATTTGGATCAGCGACAATCTTTAAATGCATTGTTGTTGGAATTGCACAAGCATGATGTTGCCATTTGTATTTTTCATGACTTATTACAAAAATTTGAACTTTGTGCCCCTAATGGCAAAGAAGCGTATATTCCATTTACATCCGCTTATGATTTGCCTGAAAATATTGATTGCTTAATTAGTTTGGGTGGTGATGGTACAGTCTTAGACTCAGTTACATTAGTTGGAGATTCAAATATCCCTATTTTAGGTATTAATTATGGTCGTTTGGGCTTTTTAGCGTCCATTTCAAAAGACGAATTGTCATTAATGGTGGATGCGCTTATGAATCGAACCTATGTCATTGAAAAACGCGCACTGATTCACTTAGATGCAAATATTCCTATTTTTGGCGCAACACCCTATGGACTTAATGAGTTTGTTTTACATAAAAGGGATACTTCTCCCATGATTAAGATTCATACTTATTTAAATGGGGAATTTCTAAATTCCTATTGGGCGGATGGTATCATTGTATCCACGCCCACTGGTTCCACTGGTTATAATATGAGTTGTAATGGCCCTATTTTATTTCCTGATTCTGCAAGTTTTGTAATTACACCAGTGGCGCCGCATAATTTAAATGTACGTTCCATTGTGGTTCCCAATACATCCGTAATATCTTTCGAAATTGAAGGTAGGACTGACGAATTAATTTGTGCTTTGGATGCACGTAAGGAAATTGTTCCAAAAACAATTGAATTAGCCTTAAAACAAGAGTTATTTTCCGTTAGCTTTATACGACTAAATGAAAATAGTTATTTAACCACATTAAGAACAAAATTGACTTGGGGCTTGGATAAAAGAAATTAGTGAATATGTTTAAAAGCGTTTTAATTTTATCTGTTTTTTTATTCTTTTCGCTATTTGTGATCGCACAACATACTGAGTTGTCTGAAAACAAAGGGGAAGTGGGCTTGCTCATGGGTCGATCTTTTTATCAAGGGGATATTGCACCAGATGCACCTTTTTTTAATTGGACTTATGGTGCATTTGTAAAAAAGCAATTGAACAATTATATTGGTATTAGATTTAATGTAGAAATGCAAGAATTTGCAGCATATGATATATTATCACAGGACCCTTATTCTTTGCTCAGAGATGCTAGTTTTGCTAGCAATACAATAGAAGGTAGCTTAATGACTGAATTTAATTTTTTAAATTTTGTCACGGGTTCTCGAAATAGAAAATTTACCCCCTATCTAAGTGTTGGTGTTGGCTATTTATATGTTCTGGAAACCTTTCTGAACGTTAAAACCAGTGCTGCATTACCAATCACTAGTCCAAACAAATTGCCGCTGAATTTAACTTTCCCTATTAATATAGGATTTAAGTATAATGTTTACCGTAAGTTCAATATTTTGGGTGAAGCAACTTATAGGTATACCTCAATGGATGATCTTGATTTTTTAACTTCTGGAATAAATACCTCCTCTGGATATCAAGGAAGCGCTAGTGGCAATGACCGATTTTTTTCAGCCAAATTAGGGATCTCATATACATTTAACAGAATTTATGGAATGGAAAAAAATGAACCTAAAAAGAGCAAGGGGCTATTAAATAGGTTTAAACGTAAATAAACTTGGATTCGATTAATTTTGCAGTATGGACAACTTGGATTTAAACAGATTACCTAAGCATATCGCTATCATTATGGATGGTAATGGACGATGGGCGCAAGAAAAAGGACAGGATCGACTTTATGGTCACTTTCATGGGGTACAAAGTGTTCGCAATATTGTGGAAGCAGCATCAGAAATAGGCATAAAATACCTCACTTTATATGCATTTAGTACTGAAAATTGGGACAGGCCAGCAGCCGAGGTGGCAGGCCTAATGAGTCTATTTGTAGACACCATCGCCAAGGAAGTACCTGATTTGCATAAAAACAACATCAAATTGCACTTTATTGGGAATCTTTCTTTGTTACCAGATGACGCCAAAGCTGCCTTACACAATGCGACCCTGACCACCGCTAATAATACTGGGTTAGAACTAATAATTGCCCTTAGCTATAGTAGCAGATGGGAGCTTATCCAAGCGATAAAAAACATCGCAGAAAAGGTACAAAATGGGCAAATGCAGCCTGATGATATCCAGGAAGCCACTTTGGAGGCAGCCCTTTCTACCAGTGCATTTCCGGACCCTGAACTCATGATTCGTACCAGTGGCGAATACCGAATTAGCAACTTTTTATTATATCAGCTGGCCTACGCTGAATTGTACTTTACGGAAACCCGTTGGCCCGATTTTCGCAAGAAAGATTTGATAGAAGCCATCCTCGATTTCCAATCTAGGGAGCGCAGATTTGGGAAAACCAGCCTGCAGGTACAAACAAATGAGTAAAAAAATTAATATAACTATTTTACGGTTTTAACAAAGACTTTGAAATATTACGAGTAATTTGCGACACTTTTAAAATTATAAATGTAGCCCCTTTGCAGATGCAGAAATATTTTCCATTTTTTATAGGATCTTTATTGGTTCTTTTTTTATCCTCGACTTCTTTTGCCCAGGTGGCACCCGTGAAGGATTCAGTTTCACAAATCAATGTCAAACTCATTAATATTTATAATCAAAAATCGCCTGCCAAATACAAAATTCGGGATATTAAAGTGGTGGGGAATGAAAATTTTGACGAGAACTTATTATTGTCCCTTTCTACCTTGAATATTGGAGATGAAGTAGCCATTCCTGGGGGTGATAATTTTGCCAAAGCGATTCATAAATTAATGGATCAAAACTATTTTAGTGATGTAAGTATTTATATCACAGACTTGGTGAATAATGAAATTGATGTTGAAATTGACGTAGTTGAAAGACCAAGGTTATCCAAGTTTAATTTTATCGGGGTTAAAAAATCAGAAACTGATGAATTGTCTGGTAAAACTGGTTTAACACCGAATCGTGTGATTACTGAAAATATGAAAATCACTGCAGTAGAAGGAATAAAAAAGTTTTATGCAGAAAAAGGTTTTCAGGATGCAAAAGTGGTCATCATCGAAAAAAAGGACGCATCTAAAAAGAATAGTTTGTTGTTGGATTTTAAAGTAGATCGCGGTCCTAAAGTGCGTATTAATAATATCAATTTTGGTGGCAATTTAGTGGACGAAGTTAAACTAAAGAAAAGTTTAAAGGAAGTGCATGAAAAATCTAGAATGACCCTTTTCCCGGTCTACGACAAGCCGGTGATTGTAAAAACAACACCCTATACTTTTGAACAGTACATGGCTGAAAAAGGGTATTTAACTTTTACTAAAACCAGAAAGATTTTAAATCCTTACGTGCGTTTTAAATTATCTTCTTCAAAATATAGCGAGAAAAAATTTGAGGAGAGTCGCGATAATTTATTGAACTATTACAACTCATTAGGGTTCCGTGACGCTGTCATTGAAAAGGATACCATTTACCATAATGCAGTAGGTAATTTAAATATTGATATTCAATTAAAGGAAGGGCGCAAATATTTTTTTGGAAATATTACTTGGAGAGGGAACACCAAATACCCTGACTCACTATTGACTAGTATTTTAAATATCAAAAAGGGAGAAATTTATAATCGAGAAATATTATACAATAAATTAGGAAAAACACAAACTGCGGAAGGGGGAGATGTAAGCGGTTTATACCAAGATGATGGATATTTATTTTTTAATGTAGATCCAATTGAAACTGCTGTTTACAATGATACTATCGATTTTGAGATAAGAATGAGAGAAGGTCCACAAGCGACTATCAAAACAATTCGTATCGCGGGTAATGAAAAAACAAAAGATTTTGTTATTCGTCGGGAAATCAGAACCATACCAGGTGATAAATTTAGTCGTACCTTATTGATTCGCTCGCAAAGAGAAATTTCGCAATTAAATTATTTTGACCAAGAAAAAATTAAAATTGACCCTGTTCCAAATCCAGAGGATGGCACGGTAGATATTAATTATAGTGTGGAAGAAAAGTCAAGTGACCAATTAGAATTAAGTGCAGGATGGGGTGGCTTTATTGGACTTACTGGTACTTTGGGAATCACTTTTAATAATTTCTCTTCTAAGAATTTCTTTAAAAAATCAGCTTGGGATCCATTACCTATGGGTGATGGACAAAAACTAAGTTTGCGTATTCAAAGTAATGGTAAGGCATTCCGTTCAACGAATTTTTCATTTACAGAACCTTGGTTCGGTGGCATCAAGAGAAATACTTTAACCGTTAGTGTTTATAATACAAAGTATGGTCAAACCTACGATTTGCAAACGGGCATGTATAATCCAAATGCGGCTGATGATCGTTATATATCTACCACAGGGGCTACTGTTTCCTTTGGACGTCAATTGCAATGGCCTGATGATTATTTCTCTTTAAGTACCGGCATTAACTATACACGCTATACTTTAAAGCAATACCCAATTGATCCAATTAATTTACCTAATTTCTCCAATGGTAATGTAAACAATGTCAACTTCAGAGTTGCTTTACAAAGAACCTCCATTGATCAACCTACCTTTCCAAGAACAGGTTCTACTTTTTTATTGAGTGCACAATTAACACCGCCTTTTTCTTTATTTGATCCCAACTTTGGGAAAAGAGAAAACCCGTATCAATTATTAGAATACCATAAATGGCGTTTTAATGGGGAATGGTTTGTGCCATTGGGTAAACCCGCCGGGGAGGAACACAACAAACAATTTGTATTACGCTTTGCTGCTAAGTACGGATTCCTAGGACGATATAATTCAAATCTTTCTATTTCTCCATTTGAAAGATTCCAAGTAGGGGATGCAGGATTAACTAACCAATTTGCATTATTAGGATATGATATTATTGCACATAGAGGTTATCCTGTTTATGAATCATCTAATCCAAAAGTGAACCCTGACCAACAACAATCTCGACAACAATTCACCATTTTTAATAAGTATGCAGTTGAAATTAGATATCCATTAAGTTTGGCTGCTAGTAGTACTATTTTTGCTTTGGGCTTTTTTGAGGCTGCGAATGGATGGTATAGCATGAAGGAATTTAATCCATTTAAGCTGCGTCGCTCCGTGGGTTTGGGTATGCGTTTTTATCTTCCTATGTTTGGACTTTTGGGATTTGATTATGGAATTGGTTTAGATCGATTAAATGGTACCAACACATTAAAAGATGCTGGAAGGTTTACCTTTATGTTAGGTTTTGAACCAGAATAGTTCCATGATAAAATTAAAATAGGAAAGTAATTTTTCATTTTGTTATTTAAATTATAGCTTATGCAATTCAATAAAGTTTTTTTTATTTTTGCCATTTCCATTTTGACGTCATTTTCAATCAATGCGCAAACAAAATATGCGATCATAAATACAAAGTATATTTTGGATAAAATTCCAGAATATAAGGAAGCGGATAAAAAATTAAAGGCATTAGGAGATCAATGGCAACAAGAAATTGATCAAAAGCAAATGACCCTCGATAAAATGTACAAAAACTATGAGGCTGAACAGTTTATGCTTTCCGATGACCTTAAGAAAAAAAGAGAAGACGAGCTTTTTGTGAAAGAAAAGGAGCTGAGGGACCTTCAAAAGAAACGCTTTGGTTATGAGGGGGATTTGTTTAAGGAACGCCAAAAAATGGTTAAACCCATTCAAGACAAAGTATATAATGTAGTCCAAAAACTAGCAACTGCTAGGGGATATGACTTCATTTTAGATAAAAGTGAAGGAATTACCATTATATTTGCAGACCCGAAACTGGACAAAAGTGACGATGTTTTGAAGGAATTGGGCATTAACAATTAAGAAAAACAAATAGATTTTTTAAAAAAACAAATAGATATGAAAAAAGGTTTTTTATTTGCAGCCATTTTATTAGTTGCAGCTTCATTT
>CALLKA010000078.1 GCA_938008665.1 uncultured Bacteroidota bacterium | reverse complement strand
GAAATAAACCAACAAATTCTTTTTTAGTGAAAAAAATTACCCCGGAAACCTTAGGTTTTTTAATAGCCACTTATGAACATAAAATATTTACGCAAGGAGTTATTTGGAATATATTTAGTTATGACCAATGGGGCGTTGAATTAGGAAAACAATTGGCTAATAAAATATTGCCAGAATTAACTGACAACAATAAAGTGGAAAATCACGATAGCTCCACCAATGGTTTAATAAATCAATATAAAAATTGGAAAACACAAGCTTAATTCCCGATTTAATTATACGTACCATTGCCCTTCATGACAATGAAGCAATAGCGAAAGTAATCCGAGCAGCTTTAACTGAATTTGGTGCAAATAAACCAGGCACTGTTTATTACGATACAACTACGGATCATTTGTTTGAATTATTTCAAATACCTGGCGCCATTTATTTCATAGCGGAATTAAAAGGCACACTGGTGGGTGGCGCAGGCATCTTCCCTACTGCTGGCCTTCCAGAAAAAACCTGTGAATTAGTAAAACTCTATTTACACAGGGAGGCAAGAGGTATTGGTTTAGGCAAACAGCTATTATTAAAATCAATGAAATGGGCTAAGGAAAATGGATATGAGCAAGTATACTTAGAATCCATGCCTGAACTTTCCAAAGCAGTCAGTATTTATGAAAATGTAGGGTTTAAAAAAATCCATCATGCACTTGGTAATAGTGGACATGATGGATGTGATATTTGGATGATTAAAAACTTATAATCACATTACAATATGTAATAGCTGATTACCATTTTTCAACCTCTTCTTGACTCATATTATCGCCCTGACTTGCAGGTGTATCTCTTGCTTCTAAAGGCTTCTTTTCAGTAATTGAAGCTGGATCAATTTCAACTTCAGGAGCAGAAACTGGATTAGCTTCTTGGACTGGAGGCGGCGGTGCTGAAGCAGGTGCTGAATTTTCTGAGACTTCTTGTGGTGCAGTATATCTTACTCCTTGCTCTGGTGCATTGGGATCTTCTTCATGGTTAAACGCATCAAAATCAAAATCGGGCATTAATTCAGTCTTGACAAAATCCATTGCTTCCGTAACTGCCTTAATAAACTTATTGAAATCCTCTTTGTAAATGAAAATTTTATGGCGATCGTAACCATTATTATCAAATCGTTTTCTGCTCTCCGTAATGGTTAAAAAATAATCATTTGAACGGGTAGCTCTTACGTCAAAAAAATAAGTGCGTCTTTTCCCAGCACGAATACGCGTACTATAAACACTTTCAATTGATCTCTCATTACTGTTGTCGAAGTTTTCTTGCTCCATAGTTATATAGAATTATTACTAAAAATATAAAAATGTTACTGAAAATCAAAAAAAGTAATCCCTTTTCTATACAAGTGGGGAAATCAGTCATTTAGGGTAATTGAACACTTTAATTTTCGTCTAAAGACTGTTGAGCTCTATATAATTCGGCATAAAGGCCATTTTTAGCTAACAAGCTATCATGGTTACCCTGTTCTGCAATTTTACCCTCCTGTAAATAGATGATGTGGTCAAAATTAAAATTGTAAAAAATACGATGCGTTATAAAAAGGGTCGTTTTATCTTTTATATAATAATCAAGATTCCCAAGAATAGTGCGTTCGGTATTTGCATCAACTGCACTTAAACAATCATCTAAAATTAAAATGGAAGGATTTTTTATTAATGCCCTTGCAATCGCCACTCTTTGTTTTTGTCCGCCACTTAAAGTGGTGCCACGTTCTCCCACTAAAGTGTCAAATTGTTTGGGCAAACTATTAATCTCATTTAAAACATGAGCTGTTTTAGCTGCATGTGTTAAATCATCATAGGATACTTTATCATTTAATCCAAATTGTATATTATTTTGAATCGTATCGCTGAATAAAAAAACATCTTGCTGTACATAGCCAATATCATTTCTTAAATGTTGTACTTGATATTTATTTACATCTAGCCCATCAATTAAAATTTGACCAGTGCTTGTATCATACATCCTGGTTAATAACTGCGCAATAGTAGTTTTTCCAGCACCCGTTTTACCTAGTATCAAAACTTTTTGACCAGATTTAATATTCAAATTAAAATTTGACAATGCTTTAATTTCTGAATGTGGGAAAACTAATGAAACATCCTTAAAAACAATATCACCTTTTAATGGTGTTATGACAGGTGAAATTGTATTGGTAATATTAGGTTGAATAGATAAAAATTCATTTAATCTTTTTTGTGACGCAGCTGCTCTTTGAATCATACTTGCCGTCCAACCAATAGCACTTACAGGGAATGTAAGCATATTGATATAGATCACAAACTCAATGACAGTAGCCACTTTGGAGGGATCTTGCAGCGCTTGCAATCCACCTAAGTAAATAGTAATTAATGTACTTAAACCAATCATTAAAGCCATCGTTGGTGCGTAAATCGCCTCCACTTTTGCCAAGCTCACTGCATTTTCACGATACAGTTCACTATTTTTTTTAAAAAAACCCAACATTGCTTTTTCTTGCACAAATGATTTAATGACTCTAATGCCAGAATAGGATTCTTGTGCATTGGTGGTTAAATCAGAAAGTTGGCCTTGAATTTGTTCACTCTTTTTATTAATGATACTATTCACATAATAAATTGTAATAGCTAATATGGGCAAAGGAGCTAAAACGTATAAACTAAGAAGTACATCCTTGCTAAACATATTGTACAAGCAAAAACCAATTAATGAAACTAGGTTAATTAAATACATTAAAGAAGGTCCGGTGTACATACGCACCCTACTCACATCTTCAGTGATGCGACTCATTAAATCACCCGTGCTATGTGTTTTATAAAATTCAGTATCTAATTTTTGATAGTGTTCGTACACTTGGTTTTTTTGATCAAACTCAATATGCCTACTCATCACAATTATGGTTTGGCGCATAAAAAACATAAATACCCCTCTGATGATGGCCAAAATCAAAATAATAAGACTACAAAAAGTAACCAAACCCGCAAATGTAAAATTATAATGTGTACTAATTTGGTCGATAGCAATCGTGACCATTTCATTATGTATTGGGGAAACTGTCTTAGAGCCTGGCAATTTAGCTTGAACCAAACCAACCACATAACCTGTGATTTGGGGTGCCAAAACCGCTAAATAGTTAGTTGCGATGACAAATACAATTCCAATGAAGAATCGCACCCGATATTTCCAAAAAAACGCATTTAATGCAGATAATTCTTTCACTTAGCCCATTTTTGTAAAGATACATGGTAGTCAATAAATTAGACCAATTGTTTAACCATATAAATTGCAAGTATTTTTGCAAAATTCGGTTTCCCTTCCTACATTTGCCGCGGAGAGTTGGCAGAGCGGTCGATTGCGGCAGTCTTGAAAACTGTTGACTGTAACAGGTCCTGGGGTTCGAATCCCTAACTCTCCGCAGAATGACAAAAAAGGGGCTAAAAGCCCCTTTTTTAATGCCCAAAACGGAACGGAGTGACAAAATGTAGCGGGAGCAGAAAAATGAAGCTTGCTTCGATTTTGCTGTGAACGATACATTTCGAAATGGCGCAGCCATTTAGTTTTGGGCATTAAAACTACCGGCTTCCCCTTTTTTGTCATTCTCGCCCCCCCCAAAGGGCTGCCGGAGCAAAGCGACGGCAATCCTTTGGGGGATTAATTGAAAATTAATTGCAAAACAGATCACCGACCAACGGGAGGTAATCCTTTTGGGAGAAAATTTGTAAAATTTTAGATGGGCTGCCGGAGCAAAGCGACGGCAATCCTTTTGGCAATAATTAGACTATTTTCTACTGAAGAAAAGATATTTTAAAGTTTAATTAAACCTATTAAAATACGAATTAACCGAAAGTAAAATAATAGACAACATAGTTATGTTTAAATCAAAAACATGCCAACTATATTGTATATCTACGGATGGAGATTATTTTTTTATTCAAATGAAATTAATGAACCTATTCATATTCATATACAAAAAGGAGATATGCAAGGTAAATTTTGGTTAATGATTGATAAAATAGAGATTATTGAGGCATTTTGTTATAATTTTACTCCAGGTTCTAAAAGAGAAATTAAAAAAATAATCTACAAAAATTTTGATATTATAGTTGACGCTTGGTTTAATCATTTTATTAAGAATAAATAATGACAACAACAATTAACAACAAGATAGAATCTATAAACTTTACAAAAGATACTCTTTTGATTAAAATTGGTAATAAGATAAATGAGTTAGACTTGAATGTAATATCTAAACCATTACTTAATGCAACAGCAGAAGAAAGATTAAACTATCAAATTTCACCTGCTAATTATGGAATACATTGGCCATTATTAGACGAAGATATAAGTGTTTACAAATTACTAACTACAAGTAATTAATCTACTGCACTCCTTCCCCATGAAATGAAACTGGCTTAACTAGGTTACCACTAAAAAATAGTGTAGCTGACTTTGAAAAAGGGCCAATAGCAGCGCCATTGAAACCTAAAGTGATAGTCGCATGAGCGCCAGGGGTTAAAACTTGATTTTTAGTGTATTTAGGGGTCGTACAACCACAACTTACTATTACATTATCCAAAGTGATATTTGATTTACTGATATTTTGAACATCAACATTGTATTCAACAGGTTTACCATTGGTAATCTTACCCATGTCATAATTATCATTGGTGAACTTCAAAAATTTAGCAATATCATTATCTGTTGCAGGTTTTGTTTGCGCATTTAATGAAGTAATTCCAAAAAAAAGAAACGATAAAAGAGTAACTAATTTCATAATTTAATTTTTTGTATTTTCAGATAATTTGTATAATTCAAAAATACTGGTAATTCCCAGTTTTCTAAAAATTACCTTCTTAATCGTGGATATTGTATTTGCCTTTAATGATAATGTTTTCGCTATTTCACTTGTTTTCATACCTTTTGCCAACATATGATATACCTCTAGCTCTCTTGTTGCTAAACTTACAATTGGATGATTTATATTTTTATTACTCATAATTTATGAATTATTTATTTAAAATAAATATGTAACTATACCTATTAACGACTTGTTCTTCAATATCTTTTCTTGCATTACTACAATCTTTTAATAATTCACGCTCTCCTACTTGTTTAATAATTGTAGTATTATTTGAATTAGCTAAAGATTTATATATCCGCTTAGCGCGACGCAATGATAAATCTTCATTATATTCTAAAGCTCCATTACAATCAGCAGCAGAAACAATCACTATCTTTTTACCTTTTAAATATTTTACCCGCTCAATTAATTTATAATAATCATTTAAATCCTTTTTGATAATATACACCTGATCAAATGGATGATGTAATTCAACATAATCTGTTGTTAAACTCTTAAGTGAATCAATTGTTCTGATAAATCGGTTAGATAATTTAGCTAACTCTGCATTTCTTGTTGCCTCTTCATTTAATTTAATTTCATTTAATTCCTGTTCAGGAACTGGCAAATTTAATACTGCAATAGACTTTTTGTATTCCTCGTTTGTTTTGATGTAATTTTCTGAGGTTATTTCTATTTCATGCTTATTTCCATATTTATTAAATACTGTTATAAGATACTTTTTATTGGGCCTAGTATTGAAAGTATAGTTTGATTTTTCATCTAAATATGTACTATCCTCCAATATTTTCTTACCATTATCATCATATGAATATAAATACACCTTTGTATTTGCTATTATTTTAGAATCTGTTAATATTTGACCAGATATTTTAACCAACGCTTTTTTATAATCAAATGCAAAAATATCATCAGAACCATTTCTATTGGAACTAAAGTACCCGGTATTTTCACTCATATAAAATGCCAAATCATCAGTAGTACTGTTAATTGGATAACCTAAGTTCTTAACCACAAATTCATCCTGACTGTTTGCTTCTACTCTGTATATGTCCAAGCCACCGAGACCTGGATGACCATTAGAACTAAAACAAAATAACCCATTATAAAATGTCGGGAATAGTTCATTGCCTTCTGTATTTACTATTTGACCCAAATTATTTGTTGCTTTCCAAGAACCATCATTGTTTTTTTCAATGTAATATATATCAGTACCGCCTAGTCCAGTGGGTTCATCACTTACATAATACAAGCGCTTGCCATCAGGCGTAACTGCTGGATGGAAATAACTATAATTCTTGTTATTAAAGAACATTTTGTACCCCCTAGTCCAATTGTTATTCACAAATCGGGATTCCCAAATCTCAAGCTTTTTTACCCCTCTGGAATTCAATTGATTTCGGGTGTAATAAGCTTTTAATCCATCACTTGTAAAGCTAACAGACCCAATATTATATTTCAACCCAACTTGAAATTTGAATAATTCAACAGTAGAATCATTATACTTTCTACTTTTAAAATCATAATTTGAATAAAACTTATTATTATCATTACTCGTTTGGATTGAATAATCAGCAACTGACCTTGGCAATCTTTTATCAGTCCAATTGTAATTAACAACAGAATCTGTTCTAATATTATCTAAATTGGATCTAAAGTATAATTTTGTGTATCCAGCACCATCCCAGCCAAATTCATATTTCTTAAAAAGATTAAATAAATTAAACTTTCTTTTTTTTATTGGCAACCTGTTTGATTCAAATATTAAACCACTATTATATGGAACTACATTATATTCATTAAATGGTGTATTTAATATCGTATTAAATATTTTATAATCTATGGAGTCGTTATAAAAATTTGACCAGTTTTTGAATCCATAAATCCTTGCATCAATAATTTTTGTTTTAAGAGAATCTGGCAAAACTGCATAATTATTTATTGCAGCATCGTGTTTTTTTACAGTAGCCAATAATTCAGGTAATAAATGATAGCTTTTATGACCAAGAGATACCGCTTTTTCTAAGTACTTTAAAGCACTATCATATTGATTAACATTATGATATGCAGAAGCAATATTTTTTAAAGCCAATGTATCATTAGGATAAATGGACAGATATTTTTTAAAAAAAGGAATACTATAAGAATACCTTAAATTATTATATTCTTGATTAGCTACCTTCAATAAATTGTGCCCTTTTTTTGTTTGCGCATTAGTTATGGTTGACAATAAAAAAAATAATATATGTAGTACAATTTTCATAGTAATTGATTAAAAGTATCGAGTAGATTTGATTTTGGACTTGTTACTACCCCACTCATAGCGTATCATAATTTCATGCGAACCTCTTGTGTAAGCCTTCAATGGTGAAAATGGCATATCATAGGCATATCCAAATCTTAAATTCTTACTTGCTTGTATTTCTGCCATACCTATAAAAGCATCTCCTGTTCTATAACTAACACCTAAACCCAAAATATCTCTTAACCAAACATTGGTATTTAAGTCAAATTCTATAGGCGCACCACTGACCATTTTAATCATGGTTGATGGTTTTAAATTTACTTCTTCATTAATATTGATAACATATCCCATGGTAGTAAACAAATGAAAATCATCTGTTTTTTGAATTCCTGATATAAAATTATCGTATTTGGCTAATCTTGATTTTAATACACTAGGTGAAGAAACTCCTACATAAAATTGATCCGTATTATAATATAAACCAAATCCAACTGAAGGATTCCATTGCGTTGGTATTACAGTTACAAAAACATTATCGTCCGTTCGAATTCTATTTTGTACATCTAATGAATTAAATTGATAATTCATTAATCCCATACTTAACCCTGCAGATAATATTCCATTTTCTGATACTTTAATTCTACTTGATAAAAATCCATTAATACCACTTGCATCTTCAACACCTAATTGATCACTAAACATTTGAATACCCAGACCTAATTTTCCTTCATTAATTGATTGATCTATATTTAATGAAGTTGTTTTTGGTGCTCCCCTTAACCCAGACCATTGATTTCTTTGAAAAAAGTTTAATCCTAATACTTCTCTACTACCAGCATATGCTGGATTAACACCTAGCATGTTATACATATATTGGGAATACATAGGTTCAGTTTGAGCAAATGCATGTTCAATATTTGTAAAAATAAAGCAAGTACAAATTAGTACGGTTAATTTTACACTGTTAAATATGTATATTTTATTAATGCTAATTTTCATTATTATTTATTATTAGCTTATCTTTTTATGGTTAAAGGGCCTGCCAATCTCACTATACCTCCATTGAAATCAGTGCCTTCCACAATATAATAGTAGGTTCCTTCTGGAATATCCTCTCCTAAGAAATTAGCAACTCCTTTTCCTCTCCAATCATTTTTATAATCATCGCTTCTGAATACCTCATTACCCCATCTGTTAAATACTTTTACAGCTACTTTAGAACCAAATGGTTTAATAATATTCCAAGTATCATCAACCCCATCATTGTTAGGTGAGAAACCTTCTGGTATTTTGAAATCTAGTTTAGGAATTACAAATAATGTTGGGATTCTTTTAGTACTATCTGAACTTAACCTTGCTGGGTCTGTTGAAGCTAAATCAACCAAACCTAAACTCATAGGCGCTTTTAAATTTGCTGTATTCAAGAAATTACCGGAATTATTATTGCCTACATTAACTAATATGTTTATTGAATCAGTTTTATATGCGTTTAATGTGGAAGTAATGTTTAACAATTCAATATTAGCAATACCATCATAGCTATTATTACTCATTAATAATCCAGAAGTGGTTACGCCTAATACTTTAACGCCTTTAATATCACTAAACACTTTTGTTAAATCATCTTTTATACTAATACTATCAATACTTTCATTTGTAAGATTCTTTATTAAGATATTAAAATTAATATTGAAACTACCATCCATATTTAACTTAATACCACTTGCTGATTTTCTAATATCAAATATTTGTGTAGGTATTAATGGTTTTACCAAAATATGTAATGTTGCATTCGCACAAGTTTTTGGAGTGCCTCCACATACTGTATATACTATATCAATCGGCCCTACAAATCCAGGAGCAGGCGTAAATGAATAAGTACCATCAGGATTAATCACTAAAACACCTTGAGACACAAGTGGTTTACTATATGATGATAATGTTAAATTATTATTTGCGCCAGTATTCTTATCATTAGTTAACAAATTACCATATGCTGTTTTTTGATAAGTACTTACATAGTCATCGGATGCGATAGTTACCGGACTAAGTCCTGCTGGCTTAATCGTATAATAAACAACTGCATTTTTACAACTTGCAGGTATCGCATTATCACATGTTGAATAGATTAAACTATCTGTACCGACAAATCCAGGAGCTGGTGTATAGGTAATAGTTCCATCAGGATTAGTCACTGCTTTACCATTTGCTGGATTTTTTGAAATGATTAATGATACGATATTTAAAACAGCTCCAATATTTGTTGCCCTATCATTTAACAGCACACTTGTTTTTACTGAGGTATTTACAAGTGTTGTTTCAACATCTGGATTACTAATTGGTGGGTTCGTTTTAATATTTGGATCAATTACTGTTATCTGAATTGGCACAATTGGACAACCAGTTGTTTGACCAGGATTGCAAACTGGAACATAATAAATATAAGTACCTGGTACACTTGAAGTAAATGTATAGGATCCATCGGTATTCATTTTAAAGTTTGCGCCAGAAGGATTACTCGCAGCTGCTTGTGGAGGGCCATAAGTGCTGCCTGGGATAATTTCATCATTAGTACTTACATTTCCTGTTACTGGAATATTTACTAAAGTTTCATTAAAATCAGGTTTTAATATTACTGGAACAGGATCTACTAATATATGTAGCGTTGCTTTTGCACATGTTACTGGTGTACCTCCACAAACTTGATAAACAATATCAACTGGGCCACTAAACCCTGCTGCTGGAGTGAAATTATATGTACCATCTGAATTAAACAATAGAATTCCTTGTGCTGAAGTTGGTCCTGTTACCAATGTAGCAACTAAAGAATTAGTGGAAGTCAATGTGCCTGTATTAGTATCATTGCTTAATACATTTCCTGAAACTATATTTGAACCATTAATTGAACCTCGTATTGTATTATAATCATCAACTGCTGTTGTAACAGCTGGAATTAATTCGGCTTGAATTGTAAAATAAACTATTGCATCGTTACATTTAGCTGGTGTTGTATCATCACATATAGTATAGATGACACTATCTGTTCCAACATATCCTGCTGCTGGTGTATAAGTAATTGTACCATTCGCATTTACTACTACAGTTCCATTTGCAGGCTGAACTGCAACACTTACACTCGATATATTTAATGAACTTCCAGGATTGCCAGCATTATCGTTTGCTAAAATATTTATTGTTGTTGGATTATTGTATTTAATAGTTGCAATGTCATTATTTGCTACTGGCTTGTCAGAATATTTTACTGGATCTAATACAGTAATTTCTAATGGCGCCAATGGGCAGCCTTTATCTTGACCTCCAGCACATACAGGAACATAATAAATATATTTACCTGGTGTATTTCCATTAAATGTATATGTTCCATCTTTATTCACAATTATTGTTCCGCCATCAGGATTCGTTGTTGCTGCTATTGGTGTACCATAGGTTGAACCAGTTGCTACTTTATCGTTTGTAGATAAATCCCCTTTTACAGGGACATTAATATTTGTGACGTTAAGGTCAGGCGTAATTATTGCATTAGTTGGATTAGGAACAGTAATTATTAAAGTTTCCGTAGGACAATTGGCTGTTTGCCCTGGTGCACATACTGGCACTGTATAAGTATAAGTCCCAGCTGCAGTCGCTGTAAATGTATAAGTACCATTTGCGCCTACTGTAATAGTTGCACCTGTAATCGCTGCTGGTTGGCCATAAGTAGTTCCTGCAGGTACCACATCATTTGTTGAAATATTTCCTGTTGCAGGAATATTTACATAAGCAGTTTGCGCATCATCAGTTAAAGTATTTACAGGAACAGTAATTATTAAAGTTTCTGTAGGACAATTGGCTGTTTGCCCTGGTGCACATACTGGCACTGTATAAGTATAAG
>CALLKA010000077.1 GCA_938008665.1 uncultured Bacteroidota bacterium | reverse complement strand
GAATGAATTAAGAAAAAAGCAGGTACCTCATGGAAAAGTAACTTGGCAAATTGATCGTAATTTAAATACCACCAATGTTTGTATCGCAAATTGTAAGTTTTGTAATTTTTACAGAATCCCAGGACACGCTGAAGCATACATTACTGACATGGATACTTACCGTGTAAAAATTAAAGAAACACTTGCTTGGGGCGGAGACCAACTATTATTACAAGGTGGACATCATCCAGAATTAGGTTTGGCTTTTTATACCGGAATATTCAGTCAAATAAAAGCTGAATTCCCAACGATAAAATTACACACTTTAGGACCCCCAGAAATTGCACATATTGCAAAACTGGAAAAAATGAGTCACACCGATGTTTTAAAAGCCTTAGTCGCAGCAGGTATGGATTCACTCCCAGGTGCAGGCGCTGAAATTTTAGTGGATCGTGTTCGTAAATTAGTATCGAATGGCAAATGTGGTGCAGATGAATGGTTAGATGTGATGGCTGCAGCACACCAATTAAATATTACTTCGAGTGCTACCATGATGTTTGGTCATGTTGAAACCTTAGAAGAAAGATTTATTCATTTGGTTCGCATTCGTGAAGTACAAGATAAAAAACCAGCCAATGCAAAAGGATTTTTAGCATTTATTCCTTGGACCTTCCAGGATGTAGATACCTTACTTACAAAAATTAGAGGTGTACATAATTTAACTACGACCGAAGAGTATATCCGCATGATTGCCATAAGTAGAATTATGCTGCCTAATATCAAAAATATTCAAGCAAGTTGGTTAACCGTAGGTAAGGCCACTGCGCAGGTTTGTTTGGAAGCTGGAGCCAACGATTTTGGTAGCATCATGTTGGAGGAAAATGTAGTAAGTGCTGCAGGTGCACCCCACCGCTTTACCTATAAATCCATACAGGAAGCCATTGCCGAAGCTGGGTTTGAGCCACAATTAAGAAACCAACAATACGAATGGCGTGAATTACCAGCTGGAATCATGGAGCAGGTAATTGATTATTAAAGTTTGGATCTAGGTTGAATGTAACTTTTTTACAAGGAGTTCGTTATAGGATTATAACGCTCAATGCCCCATCATGACTGAACAGGATTACAATAATTGTGTAGAGGAACATTCCAATGGAGTGTACCGCTTTATTGTAAAAAATATCAGAAGTACCCAAGATGCAGAAGATATTGTGCAATCTGCCTATGAAAAACTATGGGTAAACCGGGAACGCGTAGCGCCACACAAAGCAAAGTCCTATTTGTATACGGTCGCCTATCATCAAATGATTGATGTGATTCGAAAGGAAAATAAAAAACCTACCACGAACGAGTATATGGAAGTGGATCAGGTGACACACCAAACCAGTTCCGAATTAAAGCAAAATTTACTAAGCGCCGTTAATTTACTCAACCCTACACAAAAAAGCTTGGTGTTGTTAAAAGATTATGAAGGCTACTCCTATCAAGAAATTGGAGAAATTATGAATTTGTCCGAAAGTCAGGTGAAAGTTTATTTGCATCGTGCTCGGTTATTTTTAAAGACCAAATTATTGGAACTCGAAAAAGTAAATGCGTAACCATGGAAATTAACCAACATAATTACGAGCATTATTTTTTGATGTATATCGATAATGAACTTTCCGGGGAGGAGATGGCAGCGGTCAATGGCTTCATCATGCAGCACCCGAATTATGCAAATAAGTTGGAGGCATTACAACAACTTAAGATCAGTCCAGATACCTTTATTTATGAAAATAAGTTTTCATTATACAAATTGAGCGAACAGGATGAACAGTGCATTACTTATTTGGAAAATGAAATGACGAATGAAGAAAAGGCAAGTTTTGAAAGTGTAATATCTACAGATACTTATTTACAAACTAACGTCAAGCAATGGCAGGCCACTTTTCTTACTCCGCCCACAACCATAGTGATAGATCCAAATTTTAAAAATAGCCTATATAAAAAATCAGCGCAGATAAAGCCTTTGTGGGCTAATGCCACTTTTAAAAGATGGGCTTCGATTGCGGCAATATTGGTTGTCGTGATTGGGTTCAACTTATTTAATACGCAAAACAAGCCAGAGGCGCCCTCCTTTAGCAATATTAATGAAGTGAAAGCCGAATTAAATAAGGTGGCAGTGACTGAAACAAATAAAGGCACTGACATCAATGCTACAAAAAAATCAATCGCTTTAAATAAGATAAAAAAAGAAACCTTACTGCCAATCATAAATACAAATGCGCCAGACCAAAATGATTACGCAAATAGCAACTTAAACTCAATAATTAATAAAAATATTGCGGCACCTAATAATGATGTGGCAATTACATTATTAGCTAAAGAAGATATAAATACGCAAACAATGAATGAAGTAGCTTCCTTACCCAAGGAAATACTCCCAACAAGCATTTCGAATGTAAATGAAGAAGCGAAAAATAAAATTGAAGCGATTATACCAAATCAGGTGCAATACAGCAATATTGATACTGACGAGGAGGAACGTGTCATTAATATTGCAAACCTAGAAATTGATGGCGCAAAATTCAGAGAGATCAGTCGCAAAATTACTACCCTATTTAAAAGAAACAAACCCGAAAATGATAAATATAAATAAAATGAAAAAAGTAAAATTACTCCTTCTTGCGATGATCTGTTATGGAATCGTGAACGCGCAATCGGACAGTACTGTCAATAAAACGAACCCTTTAAAAGCCGATACTATTGTAAATTCATCCGATAGTGTATTCATTTCAGCAGATACCATTACCATTGGTAATATGATTATCGTTAAAGGGCAACAAAATCAAGTCAATAGTAAAATCAAAAAAGAAACTTTTTTTTCAACCAATAAAGATTCCGTACAAGTTGGTCCCGTTCTGATTGTGACTGATAAAAAAGCTAAAAAACCAGATTTTAAAACGATCATAAAAATTGGAGACGCCTCCTACGGCAGGCCCCTAGATAGCAGTGCGTATAGCTGGTATAAAGGAGAATTCAAAAAAACAAAATTTGAAAGAGTAAAGGAGATAAAAAAATTAAAAAATGTAAGCACCAATTGGTTTTCCTTTGATTTGGGATATGCCAACTTTCATGACAAATCACCCACAATATATTATTTACTACCGCCTTCAGGCATTATGCCGCCTTCAGGCATCGGCGCCGATAATTTAAAATTAATCAATGGCAAGTCAAGTAATTTTAATTTATGGATTGTACAACAAAAAGTAAACTTATATAAAAACAAATTAAATTTAAAGTACGGTGTCGGATTTGAAATGTTTAATTTCAGATTAGAACAACCAGTCAGTTTCAGAAATGACCTTCCCAATAAAATGATTTTAGATAATATATCTTTTTCTAAAAATAAATTATTTGCCAAATACCTAACAGTTCCATTTCAACTCAATTTTAAATCAGATCCAAAAAGTAATAAAAGTTTTTATATGAGTGCGGGTATGAGCGCCGGATACCTTGTAGATGCTAGAAATAAACAAAAAAGTAGCGAAAGAGGCAAGCAGAAATATGATGGTAATTTTAATTTAAATAACTGGCGATTCGCGACCATTGGAGAGTTAGGGGTTGGCGGAATCAGATTGTACGGATCTTATGGCCTAACCAATTTGTTTGAAAAAGGTTTTAGCAGAATTGAATTTCATCCTTACACCATCGGATTACGATTTAGTAATTTTTAAATCCACAAAAATTTAGCTGCTTCATTTAGTTGGACAGTAAATAATATTTACACCAAAAAAGCCCGCCCCGAAAATTCGGGGCGGGCTTTGATTTATAAAACCGTATCATTTTATTAGGACGATAGAATAAATTTATACTAAATTTTCAGCGCCAAAGTAAGGTTGCAACACTTTAGGTAATGCAATGCCTGTTTCCGTTTGATAATTTTCAACAATAGCTGCAAAAATTCTTGGCAAAGCCAATGAACTACCATTCAATGAATGTGTAAACTGTGTTTTACCTTCTGCATCTTTATATCTGCATTTCATGCGATAAGTTTGATACGCTTGGAAGTTGGAAACGCTACTTACTTCCAACCACATTTGTTGCGCAGCACTATACACTTCAAAATCATAGGTAATAGCAGAAGCAAATCCCATATCACCACCACATAATTTTAATATGCGATAAGGTAAGCCCAAACTAATTAATAAATTTTCAACATGGGTGACCATCTCATTTAAAACATCATCACTTTTTTCAGGTGGTACAATTTGAATGATTTCTACTTTCTCAAATTGATGAACCCGATTTAAACCCCTTACCTCTTTTCCAAAACTTCCAGCCTCTCTTCTAAAACAAGGAGAATAAGCGGTCATTTTTATAGGCAAATCTGATTCTTTTAAAATGGTATCTCTAAAAATATTCGTTACGGGAACTTCCGCCGTAGGAATTAAATAAAAATTATCTGCAGTCGCGTGATACATCTGTCCTTCCTTATCTGGCAATTGACCTGTCGCAAAAGCCGAAGTTTCGTTCACCATAAAAGGAGGTAAATATTCCGTATAACCAGCAGCAGTATTAAAATCTAAAAAATACTGTGCCAATACTCTTTGAAATTTCGCACCCTTGCCAATATATAAAGGGAAACCACTTCCTGTAATTTTAGCCCCAGTTTCAAAGTCAACCAAGTTATATTTTTTGATTAAATCCCAATGCGGAACGGCATCCTTATGTAAATTAGGTTTGGCTCCCGCTTCTTTTACCAATACATTTTCTTCGGGTGATTTACCAACTGGCACAATATCATGGGGTAAATTTGGAAATTGTACCATGGTATTATGTAAACTTGTTTCCACCTCGGCCATTTTCACCTTTAAGGGATCTAGTTGCTTTTTCCATTCTGCAACCTCATTTTTAAGGGCTTCTGCTTTGTCTTTTTCCCCTTTGGCCATTAACCCACCAATTTCCTTGGAAGCTGCATTCACCTTAGATTGTGTATCATCAAAAGATGCCTGTAATTGCTTTCTTTCATCATCCAATGCAATCGCTGCATCTACTAATTCAAGTTGTCCAAAATGCTTAATTGCCAGTTTGGCCTTAGCTAGTTCGCGGTTTTGGCGTAAAAAATTTACTTGTAACATGTCAACAATATTTTTTCAAAGATAATCAAAGCATCGTACTACGCCTAGATATCCCCTACCTTTGCTCAATAATTTGAAAAAAGGAAAATATGGCATCAATCACAGACGATTTTCAGACCAGATGGTGGGCATTAGAGCAAAAAATGATGGACAAATTTGGAAAAAAGCCAGATGTGGAAGCCATTCTTTTTTTGATTGGATTACAGGAAACGGGCTTTATTCGTGAAAAGATAAGCAAGGAGCAAAAGCAGGACCTGATGCATGTAGCCATTTGTACCATCCTATCTCCAAGCGGTTTTTATATACATGAAGGCAAGGATGAGGAAGGTTGGCCCCACTTTAAACAAATAAAAAATACGCCAACGATGGACTTAATGGAGCAGGAAGCGTTTTTAAAAGACCATATTTTATTATATTTTAGTAACATTAATTTCTAGTAGATTGTTTTTTTAGCGTTTTTTATGAATCTTTGCAACAATTAAAAATAAGTATATGCAATTCCCAGCCGATTTAAGATACACCAAGGACCACGAATGGATTAAAGTAGAAGGTAATGTAGCCACTATTGGCATTACTGATTTCGCGCAAGGCGAGCTAGGTGACATTGTATATATTGACATTAATACCGTTGGTAAAATGCTATCTGCTGAGGCGGTTTTTGGAACGGTAGAAGCTGTAAAAACGGTGAGTGATTTATTTTTACCGGTTGCAGGAACTATCAATGAAATTAATCCAGCTTTAGCAGGACAACCTGAATTAGTGAATACCGACCCTTATGGTGCAGGATGGATGGTGAAAGTTACGATGGTTAATCCTGATGATGTTGCGCAACTTTTGACCAGTGAAGCTTATAGCCAATTGGTGCATTAATCTGATCATGACACATGCATCTAAAACTTTATTCTGGGTCATTGCCGAATGTGTACTTGTATTTGTTTTATTAAGTTTACCTGGGGATGGATTCTCTGATCATACAAGTTGGATTTCAAAAATTATGGCCCTACCCTATGCTGATAAAGTAGTGCATATGGGGCTTTTTGGGAGTTTGGCCTTATCTCTGTTTTTCCATTTCGAAATGTTGACCGATACAAAATATAAAACGACTCGGGCAAAAGCCATTGCCTTAATTATTTGTATTCTGTATGGTATTGGTATGGAATACTATCAAAAATACTATGTTCCTAGTAGGGGCTTTGATGTTTTAGATATGTTGGCTGACGCTATTGGTGCATTATGTGCCTTACCTTTGTTTGAGTTACTTGGAAAGAAACTTTTTAAATAATTTATAATAATTACATGTAAGAATGGGGATTGAAAAAGACATACAACAATCTTGTTTCAGAAATGAATTTCAAAAAATGGGCATTAATCTCATTTATACGGCCAATTGGTTAAATGAAAAGATAGCGCATATTTTAGCGAATGAAGAAATCACCCAACAACAATATAATATTTTAAGAATTTTGCGCGGAAGTGAGTGTCCATTAAGCACCCTCAAAATAAGAGAACGTATGTTGGATAAGATGAGTGATACCAGCCGAATTGTAGATCGCTTAATTGCCAAAGGTTTGGTTGAAAAAAGTGCTTGCTTAAAAGACAAAAGATTAGTGGATATCACCATTTCCAAAAAGGGACTGGTATTAGTTGATAAATTGGATCAATTTAACGATCAAATAGATGCGGTATTAAAAGGTGTTGATGAAAAAGATGCGCAAACCATCAATCAACTATTAGATAAAATAAGAGCAAGCTCGGAACCTAAAATATAATAAAATAATTTACATGCGAATTATACTAAGTATCCTATTTATAGGATTTTTTCTTTTTGCCAAGGCACAACCAAAAATTTCAGATAAAAATATTTTTGAATTCAGGGGCGTATGGGTAGCTACTGTAGAAAATATAGATTGGCCAAGTAAAAGAGGGCTTAGCAATGAAGATCAAAAAAGAGAATTTATTGCATTATTAGATATGCATAAGAAAAATGGCATGAATGCAATTGTGATGCAAGTGCGACCATCGGGCGATGCAATGTACCCTTCCACTTTGGAGCCATGGAGTGAATACCTCATGGGTAAGCAGGGTTTACCACCAAGTCCCTTTTATGATCCATTGGCATTTATGATTCAAGAAACACATAACCGTGGTATGGAATTTCATGCATGGATTAATCCCTATCGTGCAGTATTTAATGTCAACAGATCAAGTGTAGCGCCAAGCCATATAACAAAAATTCATCCAGAATGGTTTTTAGAATATGGTGATAAAAAATATTTTAACCCAGGATTGCCTGAAGTTTGGAAACATACCAATCGGGTGGTACGTGACTTGGTCTCAAGATATGATATTGATGCAGTGCATATGGATGACTATTTTTATCCATATCGTATTGCTGGAAAAGAATTCCCAGACCAAGCGACCTATATCACCAATAAACGCGGATTGAATAAAGAGGATTGGAGACGCAGTAATTGTGATACCATCATTAAACAATTAAACGCCACCATACGCAGTACTAATCCATCTGTGCAATTTGGCATTAGTCCATTCGGTGTTTGGAGAAACAAGTCAGTAGATCCCAAAGGAAGTAATACCAAAGCAGGGCAAACTAATTATGATGACTTGTATGCCGATATATTATTGTGGCTTGAAAAAGGCTGGATTGATTATGTGACACCGCAAATTTATTGGGAGCATGGGCATCCCTTAGCCGACTACGATGAAATCATTAATTGGTGGGATAAAAATAGTTATGGCAAAAACTTATATATAGGTCACGGTATATACCGCGCAGGAAGTAACGCAGGATGGAAAGATAAAAATGAAATTCCTTATCAAATTAAGCGTGTGCGTACACTTCCCAACACCAATGGCTCTATTTACTTTAGCAGTAAAAGCTTTAACTCAAATGCCAATGGATGGAATGATAGTTTACAAAAACACTATTATCAAAAGCCCGCCTTATTGCCTACCATGCCATGGTTAGTGCAATATGAAATGGTTACACCTGTAGTTGAAAAAAAATCAACCAACGAATATAGCATTAGCAATACGCAAAAAACGGGTGTGAAACAATATGCAATTTTGAAAAAAATGGACGAAAGCTATACCGTGGAAATAATTATTAATGCGCCAACACAAACCCTTAATTTAAACGAACTGGGTATTGTAAAAAATAACAAATACAAATATTGGCTGGTTGCAATTGGTAAGCAAAATCAATTAAGTAAACTAGTAGCACTTCCTTAGCTTTATTACTACTCGTATACTCTTTTTAGAAGCGATTGCTCATTGGCTTTAATAATTAAAGGCACGTGTTCAACCACGGTCATATCATTATCCAAACCAAACGCTTTTTGATCACTTTGTGATAATTGCTTGATATTAAAGTATACATCCATAATAAAATCTTCTTTAATACTTAACTCATTTTCAATAGAGAAAAAGCTTTCTATAATTACATAAGTGATATCGGTATGGAAATCTTTACTCTTCAATGATTCGTACTTACTATAAATACCTAATTCTTGGGATTCATTTAATTCCTGCATTACTTTTTTAAAGCACAAATTAACGCGCGGTTGAATCCTAAATCCTAATTTAAAATCAACGCGCATCACTTTGTCATCCACTAATTCACGGATGGAATATTCCATACCATACGGCGAATCGGTTCGATCAATATGCAAGAACCAATAAATATCTGCACGTTTGGGCTTGCGGTTTAATATTGAATCAATAATGCGATGCTCAATTTCACGGTGATTATTTGCTTTGGTTAAATACACTAGGTGCGTTGCGTATTTTGGTATATCCTTATCAGCGCTCAACTCCACTAATGGTTCTAGATAATCTTTCAGCTTAACAAAATCCAAATAACGATTGGTAATTTTTCGTGCACGATGCCAGATCATCATCACAAATATCATGCTGAATGAAAATACAAATGTTATAAGTGCTTCATGAATTTTTACTACGTTCGCAACAAAAAATGAAACCTCCACAATTGCAAATATTAAAATAATAGCCGCCACCAACCACTGATTCCACCTTTTAACATTTAACATGTAAAAGTTAATTAAAACAGTTGTCATGATCATGGTAACGATAATAGAGAAGCCATATGCAGCAAGCATATGTTCACTTTTTCTAAAATAAAGTAGCATAGTAACACAACCTACCCACAATATAAAATTTAAACTTGGGATATAAATTTGACCTTTTTGATCTGTAGGAAACTTTACTGTAACACGTGGCCAAAAGTTTAAACTAATGGCTTCATTGATCAATGTAAAAGAACCACTAATCAAAGCCTGACTGGCAATGATGGTTGCAATGGTGGCAATTCCAATACCAATTAATAAAAACCAATGCGGCATTATTTCAAAAAATGGATTAATGCCATTGGAGACAGTCCCAACATGATTTAATAACCATGCACCTTGTCCCATATAGCTCATGACTAAGGCGAATTTTACAAACATCCAGCTTACTTGAATATTTTTACGGCCGCAATGACCTAAGTCACTATACAATGCCTCTGCTCCAGTAGTACATAAAAACACAGCACCTAAAATCCAAAAACCTTTTGGATAATTTACTAATAAATCAAGCCCATAATAAGGATTCAATGATTTAAGAATAGTGATATTACCAAATACTTGAATCGATCCTAAAATTAAAATCATGGAAAACCAGAGCAACATGATTGGGCCAAATGCAAATCCAATAATTTTTGTACCAAAACGTTGAAAGAAAAAAAGCAAAGAGATAATCGTTAAAACAATTCCAACGGTTAAATTATTACCTGGCACAATCACTTTTTCCAATCCTTTAATCCCTGCCAATCCTTCAATTGCAGAGGATACAGAAACAGGAGGCGTAATCATACCATCCGCTAAAAGCATTGCAGCTCCTATGATCGCCGGTATATATATCCATTTAACGTAACGACGAATAAGTGCAAACAAAGAAAAAATCCCCCCTTCGCCTCTGTTATCCGCGCGAAGCGTTAAAAAAACATATTTGAAAGTGGTTTGTAAAGTCAGTGTCCAAAAAACGCAAGAAATAGCACCGTAGATTAATTGTTCTGTAATTACTTTGTGATTGATAATGGTACTAAATACATATAAAGGGGAGGTCCCAATATCTCCGTAAATAATCCCTAAAGTAACTAATAAGCCTGCTACTGAGAATTTGTGGGTATGCCCATTGGTTGTATGTGCCATGAATCAAAGTAAATTGAGGACAAAGTTCATTAAAATTAAACATACAAACCATCAAACAGGGGAAGTATTTTGGAAATATCTTCATTTATTTTTACTAAGGCTTGTAAGTACCCCATTTTTGCTCGACTGCCTGAAATCTAAAATCAAAAATCCCTTGCAACTGCTTTTTGACCAAAATCACTTGTGCAATATCTCCCAAAAAACCCAACGGAATTTTATAATGCACAATATCTTCCATTTTTACACCTCCAGGAACCGCGGTAAAGTGATGCTGATGATGCCACATGATATAGGGACCAAAACGTTGCTCATCCACAAAATAAGCGCCCTCTTTTACATGGGTAATTTCGGTCATCCAGTATAATGGGATTCCTAAAATAGGTTTTACCGTGTATTCAATGATTTGACCAGGGTACATTTTAGAACCATGGTGTTTGCTGATAATGTTAAACCCCATTTTCGCTGGGGTGATTTTGGCTAAATTAGCGGGGCTACTAAAAAAATCCCAGGCTTCTGCTAAAGAAATGGGAATAAACTGCTCGGTGTGGATGGAATATACTTTTGACATAATAGTATAACAAAGCAAAAAGGTTTTTGTTGCAATAATTCCCCTTAAAGCCATTAATTTTATCCTATGATTAGTAAAGCCGAGCAACAAAAAGCATTTGAGGAAGTTTATGGCGCATTGAATGCCGAACAAAAGTTGGCGGTGGATACGATTGATGGCCCTGTGATGGTTATTGCAGGCCCTGGCACAGGCAAAACACAAATACTAGGGGCGCGCATTGGAAAAATTTTAATTGAAACCGACACCGCACCTGAAAATATTTTGTGTTTAACTTATACCGATGCAGGCGCTATTGCCATGCGCAAAAGATTGGTGGGCTTTATTGGGGCCAGTGCCTATAAAGTAAACATTTCCACCTTCCATTCCTTTTGTAATGATATCATACAGGATAATCTTTCTTTATTTGACAAGCCCAGTTTGGATCCAATTTCAGAATTAGAGAAAATTGAACTACTAAAAAAACTGATTGACAAATTTGATAAAAACAATCCATTAAAAAGATACCGTGGCGATGTTTACTATGAAATGAATAACCTAAGCAGGTTATTTAGTACTATCAAGAAAGAAGGCTGGACCAGTACCTATTTAATCCAGCAAATAGACCAATATATCAATGATATTCCTAAAAGAGATGAATTTGTATATAAGAAAAAATACAAACAATTTGAAGCGGGTGATTTGAAACAAGGATTAGTAGATGCTGCAATAGAGAAGATGGAAAAATTAAAAGCTGCTGTGAACGCTTTTGATGTTTACCAACAACTGATGAAAGATCATAGCAGATATGACTTTGACGATATGATCAATTGGGTGATTACTGCTTTTAAGGAAAATAAAAATTTCTTGGTACAGTACCAGGAGAAATATTTATACATTTTAGTGGATGAATACCAAGATACCAGTGGTACACAAAATCAACTGATTGAATTGTTGGTTAATTTTTGGGAGCAGCCCAATTTATTTGTGGTGGGGGATGACGACCAGAGTATTTTTAGATTCCAAGGTGCCAATGTTGAAAATATGATGCATGCGCAAAAGCAATATGAGCAAGACATCGTCACCATTGTATTAGAAAACAATTACCGCAGCACCCAACCCATTTTAGATGCCTCCACTTTACTTATTAATAACAACCAGGAAAGATTGGTGAATAAAATGGAGGGGCTATCCAAAAATTTAAAAGCGGCATTGCCTGTAAATCAAGCACTAAAAAATACGCCACACATTTATTGTTACAATGATCCGCAGGAAGAAATGATTGCCATTGCAGAACAAATCAATCAATTGGTTACGCAGGGTACCGAGCCAAAGGATATTGCAGTATTATATAAGGAAAATAAATATGGCGAAGAAATTACGCATTTCTTAAAGCAAAGAAATATTCCAATATATAGCAAGCGAAGCGCTAATTTATTTGATCAGGTATTGATTCAACAAATCATAAAAATATTAGACTATATCGCTTGTGAGTTGGACCAACCCAATGAAGGGGCGAATATATTATTTGAAATTTTACATTTTAAATGGTGGGGCATTTCTCCCATTACCATTGCCACTTTAACCGTGGAGGCAAATCAATTAAAGTACAATAATTCAAATAATAGTTTTAGAAAAGTTTTGGTAGATAAAACCAAGGACGCGCAAACCAGTTTATTTAATGAAGGCGGAATTACCCAAGTAGCGAAAGCAATGCAGGTGTTGGAAGATTTAATAAGTAAGGTTGCCAATGTAACTTTATTAAATTTAGTAGAGCAAATTTTACAAAATACAGGTATCATTCAAAATGTATTAACTGGTAAGGACAAGGGCTTTGAGTTAGATATGGTCAGTCATTTTTTTGATTTTATAAAAGAAGAAACACATCGACACCCCAACCTTAACTTAACGGCCCTAGTGGACATGTTAAAACTTATGCGCAGAGAAGATATTCGACTACCGCTCCCGATAACCACAGGCAATGAATCGGGTGTGAATTTATTAACGACACATGGTAGTAAGGGATTGGAATTTAAACATGTTTTTTTAGCAGGCACCAATGCGCACTATTGGGAAAAAAAGCGGAGTACTGCTTCTGCAGGTTATTCCTTACCCGACACGGTGATTTATAGTTTGGAGCATACCGATGATAAAGAAGAATTAAGAAGATTATTTTATGTCGCCATCACAAGAGCAAAACAATTTTTAAATATTTCCTATAGCCAATACAAAGGGGACGGCAAGGAAGCAGAACCAAGTCAATTTATCATTGAATTATTGGAAGGCAAGGAGGCGGCAATTGAAAAAATAGAACTAGATCCAATAGTAAAAACAAACTATAAGTTACTGCGATTACAATCAGCCCCGATGCCTGAAATTGCCCAAATGGAAGAAGATTTCATCCAACCAAAATTGGAAAAGTTTTCGATGAATGTGACGGCATTAAATAACTATTTAAAATGCCCATTACACTTTTATTACAATAGTTTAATTAGGGTGCCTTCTGGGAAATCCGAAGCCACCACTTTTGGCTCGGCGATTCATGACGCGTTAAATAAGTTTTTTAAAAAAATGCAGGATTCCGCACAAAATGAATTTCCAGACATACAAACACTTGTGCAGGATTTTAATTACTATATGCATCGCCATCGAGAAGCATTTACAGCACAGGAATTCAAAGACAAAATGGAACTGGGCGAAACTGTATTAATCAAATATTACGAGAGGTATATTAATGAATGGAATAAAGTAGTCACCACCGAATACCGCATTACCAATGTAGTTGTAAATGACATCCCATTAAAAGGCGCCATTGATAAAGTTGAATTTAATGGCAAGCAAGTTGTCGTAGTGGACTACAAAACAGGTAATATTGAAAATGCGCGCGAAAAACTAAAAGGACCCAATGATAAAAATCCAAACGGGGGTGATTATTGGAGACAAGCTGTTTTTTATAAAATATTATTAAACCACCATCCGAAAAACTGGGAAGTGGTATCGGCGGAATTTGATTTTGTTGAACCCAATAAGAAAAAGGAATTCGAAAAAATAGCAGTCAACATTACCGATGCAGATATCACTACAGTAACACAGCAAGTAAAACAAGTTTGGGAGAAAATTCAACAAAAGGATTTTTATACTGGCTGTGGAAAGGAAGATTGTCACTGGTGCAATTTTGTTAAAACAAATGAGTTGGCAGTGGCTTTACATGAAATGAAATCAGAAGAGGAAGTAGCAGAAGGGTAAATAAATTACCATCAAAACTGGACAGGATTGGTGTAACCTACCCGATTATCAATTAAGTTTGCAGACTATGAGGAAATACGCAATATTATCAACTGGGCT
Organism: uncultured Bacteroidota bacterium; assembly: GCA_938008665.1. Classification (GTDB taxonomy): domain Bacteria; phylum Bacteroidota; class Bacteroidia; order Chitinophagales; family Chitinophagaceae; genus Sediminibacterium. The sequence goes on along the minus strand of CALLKA010000077.1, from coordinate 44,390 downwards.
CATCGGCTTATTTGCTATGGTGATTAGTATGCAAATGCAAGGCTGCGCCAATATTGTTCCGCCGAGTGGTGGTCCTAGAGATAGCCTACCTCCTTATTTAGTAGTCTCAAAACCAAAGGATTCCAGCTTAAATATCCAACCCAAGGAAATTGTCCTTGCCTTTAATGAATATATCACTACCGAAGCAATACAGGAAAACTTAATTATTTCTCCAGGCATTAAAACAACCCCTTTGATTGATGCAAAATTGAATATGCTGCGTATTCGAATCAATGACACCTTAGATAAAAACACCACCTATAGCGTCAAGTTTGGAAACGCAATTAAAGATGTGAATGAAGGAAATATTTTAAAAAACTTTACTTATGTTTTTAGTACCGGAAATTATTTGGATTCCGGAAGGTTATCGGGTACTGTTCGAACTGTCGAAACGGGCGTTATTGATAGCACCCTCATTGTAATATTACACCCTACCAATAAAGATTCTGCCATTTACAAGGACAAACCATTATACTATGCAAAAGTGGATGGAAAAGGGAAATTTGAATTTACTTTTTTACCCACTGCCACATTTTCGGTTTTTGTATTGCCCAACGATTATAATAAAAGGTACGATGATAGCACCAAAGTATTTGGATTTTTAAATGCTCCCATTCAAATAACTGCACAAACGGATTCACAACTATTATATGTTTTTCAAGCCCATCAAAAAGTTGAAAAGAAAAAAGCAAGCACTGCTTCAAATAATAAAAATGTAAAAAAAGTGGTGACAGGATTAAAGTACATGAAAAGTATCGAAGGCAACGAGCAGGACTTATTAACCGATCTTACTTTAACTTTTGAAACACCAGTACAATTCAATGATAGCTTCCCAATTGTATTGTGCGATACCTTAAATAAACCACTGCCCAACTATACCCTATCTATTGATACTGCAACAAAAAAAGTAGTCACTATTCATTATGATTGGATCGAGTCAACGCCCATGCATTTAATTATTCCTAAAAGAAGTTTATTAGATAGCAACCAAAATTATATCGCCAAAGCGGATACGATTAAATTTATCACCAAAAGCGATGCCGCCTATGGCAGTGCCTTGGTAAGGGTTTCGGGCTACCAAAACATGGTCCATCCAATTTTACTTTTGACCAAGGAAAACAAACTTGCGTTTAGTTATCCAATAAAACAATCGCTGATTCAAATGCTAAAATTACCGCCAGGTGATTATGATTTAAAAGTATTAGATGATACCAACAATAATGGTATTTGGGATACCGGTAAATATAATAATACAATTAAGCAACAGCCAGAAATTGTTAAAAAATTAACCGACATACTCAATATTAAAGCCAATTGGGAGAATGAGGTTAATGTAATAATTAATAAGTAATTTTACTTTGATTAAATACCTATGCAATTACCTTCCACTTTATTAGAAAATGCCGTTGCTGAATTTTCAAAATTACCAGGCATTGGTAAAAAAACAGCACTTAGGCTGGTACTGCATTTGTTAAAACAAGAAACCGAAGTCACCACTCATTTCAGTGAAATATTACAAAAAATGAGAAAGGAAATAAAATTTTGTCAACGTTGTTATAATATAAGTGATAGCAACATATGTTCAATTTGCGCCAATGCTGGACGACAAAAAAATACCATTTGTGTTGTAGAAAATATAAGGGATGTGATTGCGATTGAAAACACACAACAATTTAATGGCAGTTACCATGTATTGGGCGGAATTATTTCCCCCTTGGACGGCATTGGGCCGGAACAGCTGACCATTGATGCATTAATTGAAAGGGTAAAAAAAGAAGAAGTTACTGAATTGGTCTTTGCACTCAATCCGAATATTCAAGGAGACACGACCATTTATTATATCCAAAAAAAGCTAACTAAGTCGGACTGTATTATTACCACCATTGCCCGAGGTATTGCCTTTGGTGGTGAGCTGGAATATGCCGATGAAATGACCTTAGGTAAGAGCATTTCCAACAGACAGCCCATTCATCAGTATATAAAGTAGATACATTTCAAAATATTTCATAGTTTTGATGTTCAAACACTAAAATATGTCCATTCGTATATTCACCACCCTATTATTCATCCTATGCACGCAAGCAATATTTGCACAAAAAAATTACAGTACCACTAGCGCGCAAGTACGTTTCATAGCGCAGGATGATAGCGACATTGACGCATTGAACAAAGCGGCAGTTTGTAGGCTACAAAGCAACGGTGACTTGAGTTTCATTATGCTGATTAAGGATTTTAAATTTGAAATGGCCGACATGCAAAAGCATTTCAATGAGGAATATATGGAAAGTGATCAATTCCCAAGGGCTTTCTTCAATGGCAAAATAACCAATTTCAACACGGTGAATTTTTCAAAAGATGGCAAATACCCTGTTAATGTAAGTGGCGTAATGCAAGTGCATGGGGTAAAAAAAGCTATGGAAACCACCGGTATCATTGAAATAAAAGGGGGTGTGCCTAAAGCATCTGCCCAATTTGTGGTAAGATTAAAGGATTTTAAAATTGGAGGCATTCTAATAAAACTAGTTGCAGATAAGATGAATATTGATGTTGTAGCTGCATTTTAAAAATCGTTCCACTGCACGCCTACTTCTCCCTTCCTATTTAATAGGTCATAATTTGGCTACAATACAATAGTGTATTAACTTTGCCCCGCATTGCAGGCGGATTTGTTTATTGTTCACCCTGCCTTCCGTAAGGAAAAAAATAGAACTAATAAACGATACTATTACAAACCCCACCTCTTTATAGTATTATTAGTTGTTGTCTTTTTCTTTTGGATGCATGCATAAAAATTTATTTATGTCAATTCAAGAGACACTCAAAAAAAGGATATTAGTTATTGATGGCGCCATGGGTACCATGATTCAGCGTCATAAATTAACGGAAGCAGATTACCGTGGGACAAGGTTTGCAAATTGGCCATCGGACTTGAAAGGAAACAATGACTTATTGTGCATTACCCAACCCGCCATTATCACTGGCATTCATTTACAATATTTAGAAGCAGGAGCTGATATTATTGAAACCAATACCTTCAGTAGCACTTCTATTGCTATGGCTGATTATGACATGCAGGATTTAGCGTATGAATTAAATGTCGCTGCAGCTAAATGTGTGAAAGACGCTATTACCCAATACAAGTCAAAACATCCAAATGCATCAGATAAATATATTGCCGGATCTATTGGCCCTTTGAATAAAACATTAAGCTTGTCTCCCGATGTAAACAACCCCGGATTTCGTGCGGTCACTTTTGACGAAGTGGTGATTGCCTATACGGAACAAATACGAGGACTTGTGGATGGTGGTGTGGATGTGATATTAATCGAAACCATCTTTGATACCTTAAATGCAAAGGCCGCGATATTTGCAGTGAAAGAATTTTTCAGAAAAATTGGCAAACCGGAATTACCCATCATGATTAGTGGTACCATCACAGATGCATCAGGACGTACTTTAAGCGGACAAACTTTAGCTGCATTTTATACTTCTATTGAACATGCCAAACCATTAAGCGTTGGTCTTAATTGCGCATTAGGTGCACAGGAAATGAGAAGTCATATTGAAGAACTTGCACAAATTGCCACCTGTTACACTTCGGCTTATCCCAATGCTGGATTGCCTAATGCGATGGGTGAATATGACGAAGCCCCACATCAAACTGCACACTTCATTGAAGAATGGGCAAAAAATAAATTCGTAAATATTGTGGGTGGCTGTTGTGGCACCACACCGGATCATATTAAACATATGGCGGATAATGTAAAAAATATTACGCCAAGATCACTTCCAATTTTAGACCCAACTATTTAAATTATGAGCGACGAAATAATACATATTAAGCCTTATTTAAGATTAGCAGGATTAGAACCATTAGTGATTCGTCCCGAAACTAATTTTGTAAATGTTGGGGAGCGTACCAATGTGACTGGCTCTAAGAAATTTGCACGACTTATTAAGGAAAATAAATACGAAGAGGCGCTGTCGGTGGCAAGAAGCCAGGTGGAAAATGGGGCACAAATTATTGATGTCAATATGGACGATGCCTTATTAGAAGGCGTATTAGCGATGACCACTTTTTTGAACTTAGTTCAAAGCGAGCCGGATATTGCTAAAATCCCCATCATGATTGATAGTTCCAAGTTTGAAATTATTGAAGCAGGATTAAAATGTGTGCAAGGAAAATGTATTGTGAATTCTATTTCCATGAAGGAAGGAGAAGCAAAGTTTATTGAACAAGCACATATTTGTAAAGCCTATGGTGCTGCAGTTATTGTAATGGCATTTGATGAAAAAGGACAAGCAGATACCAAGGATCGCAAAATTGAAATTTGTTCGCGCGCATATAAAATTTTAGTGGAGCAAGTTGGTTTTGATCCTCAGGACATTATTTTTGATCCTAATATTTTCGCAGTAGCGACTGGTATTGAAGAACATAATAATTATGCTGTTGACTTTATCGAAGCAACACGTGTGATTAAGCAAGAAATGCCATTAGCGAAAGTAAGTGGTGGTGTATCCAATGTGTCTTTTTCATTTAGAGGCAATGATGCAGTGCGTGAAGCAATACACGCTGTATTTTTATTTCATGCCGTAAAAGCGGGTATGGATATGGGTATTGTAAATGCAGGTCAGTTGGAAGTGTATGATGAAATTGAACCCACATTGAGAAACTTATGCGAGGATGTTATTTTAAATAGGAACAATGATAACAATGAAGCAACCGAAGCTTTAATTCAATATGCAGATACTGTTAAAGCAAAAGGAAAAGTGGAAGTTAAAAGTGCTGCATGGCGCGAAGGCACTGTTGAAGAAAGATTAGCACATTCATTAATTAATGGAATTACCGATTTTATTGATGCGGATACCGAAGAAGCAAGATTGAAATATAGCGAGCCTTTGGAAGTTATTGAAGGTCCATTAATGGCGGGCATGAACCAAGTAGGTGATTTATTTGGATCTGGAAAAATGTTTTTACCGCAGGTGGTAAAAAGTGCACGTGTAATGAAAAAAAGTGTGGCGGTATTAACGCCATTTATTGAAGCAGAAAAAGAAAGAAAAAAATTAGCGTCCATTAATCCAAATGGGAAAAGTAAAGGACCCGCTAAAATATTATTAGCCACCGTAAAGGGAGATGTACATGATATTGGAAAAAATATTGTGGGTGTGGTACTTGGATGTAATGGCTATGAAATTATTGATTTAGGTGTCATGGTTGCTGCAGACAAAATTTTAACGGAAGCGCAAAAGCAAGAAGTAGACATTATTGGATTGAGCGGATTAATTACGCCTTCATTAGATGAGATGGTGTATATCGCCAAAGAAATGAAAAGAAGAGGAATGAATATTCCTTTGATGATTGGCGGTGCCACTACATCACGTATGCATACAGCAGTAAAGATTGCACCTGAATATCAGGATGGTGTAGTTCATGTACTCGATGCATCAAGAAGTGTTACCGTAGCAGGTTCTCTATTAAACAAGGATCAAAAAGCACCTTTCTTACAAGAATTAGAAACAGCATATGCTGCTTTGAAATTCGATTTTGATAATAAAAAAACGACAAAGCAATCACTTGCCTACTTAGAAGCATTAAAAAACAAAGCACCTATTGATTGGAATGCATTCCAAGTAACCACTCCTAGCTTTACCGGTAACAAAGCGATTGCAATTGACGACTTATCCGTGCTTGTTGATTATATTGATTGGAAACCATTTTTTATCGCCTGGGAATTACATGGAAATTTTCCTGCCATCTTAACAGATGAAAAAGTGGGCGCAGTCGCTTCAAAATTGTATGATGATGCTAGGACTTTATTAAATAAAATTGTGAACGAAAAATGGTTGACTGCCAAAGGTGCTGTCGGATTTTGGCCAGCAAAGGCGATTGAAGATGATGTCATTGTTGAAAATGCTGGGGGACCAATTGCATTGCATTTTTTAAGACAACAAGCCAAAAAAGCCGAAGGACAAACCAACTTTTCTTTGGCCGACTTTATTTGTCCAGCCTCAGAAAATAAAAAAGATTATATCGGCGCTTTTGCGGTAACTATTCATGGTATTGAAAAACACATCAAAGCTTTTGAAGATAATTTAGACGACTATAATAAAATTATTTTACAAGCATTGGCCGATCGATTGGCAGAAGCATTTGCTGAATACTTGCACGTTAAAACAAGAAAAGAATATTGGGGATATGCAGCAGATGAAGCACTCACGAATGAATCCTTGATCAGTGAACAATACCAAGGTATTCGTCCGGCACCAGGTTACCCTGCTTGTCCGGATCATACTGAAAAATACACCCTGTTTAATTTATTAAATGCGGAGCAACATACAGGAATTTCTTTAACTGAAAGTTTGGCAATGTATCCAGCCTCTAGTGTTTGCGGTTGGTATTTCGCACATCCTCAAAGTCAATATTTTGGATTGGGGAAAATTCAACAGGACCAAGTAGTTGATTATGCAAAAAGAAAAGATAAACCATTAGAATATATCACAAGATGGCTGCAGCCTGTGATTGATTAATGTTTTAAACTTTCTCAAACAACCACCACAAGCGTTTACGTGGCTTAACAATATAATGCTTGTTAACGTAGGTACTAATATGTTGTATTGCTTCCTCACAACTATCCGTAAATAATACAAATTTTTTATCCTCGGGGGAAATAGTTCCTTCTTGAATCATGTGTTCCATCCAATGCTGAAATGGTTGATAAAATTGACGCCCCATCACCACAATGGGAAAATCATTAATCACTTTTGTTTGTGCTAAAGTTAATGTTTCAAAAAATTCATCCTGTGTACCAAAACCGCCAGGCATAATCACAAAAGCATAAGAATATTTAACCAACAAAACTTTACGAATAAAAAAGTAAGTAAAAGTGATTGATTTTTGTACATAAGGATTAGGCTGTTGCTCAAAGGGTAGCTTTATATTACAACCAATGGATTTGCCACCATTTTCGAAAGCCCCCCTATTTGCCGCTTCCATAATTCCAGGACCGCCACCCGTCATGGTTACAAAACCTAATGATGCAATTTTTTTACCCATCTCTCTTGCTTGAATATAATAAGGATGATCTTCCTTGAAACGAGCCGAACCGAAAACAGTTATACAGGGTCCAACAAAATGCAATGCCCGAAACCCTTTAATAAATTCTTTAAATATTTGAAAAGCAAATAGAAACTCATTAATCCTTGGTTTTGGCCCTTCTAACTCGTATGATTTCGTAGCTGGAATAATGCGCTTTTGTGAAAAATTAGCCATGACTAGCATTTATTTAATACCTGTTAAAGTTAACGCAAATAAAGAACTCGGGTTATTTAAAAATAACTAAATTTGAAAACCTAGTTTATCAAATCACATGAAGCCTGTTTTAAAATATACTGCCTACGTTTTATTACAATTAATTGTACTTACAACACATGCCCAATCAAAGGTGGTAGTGGAGCAAATACAGTCGTATTCCATGGTTTCGCCCACTGCAAATTACTGGCAGCTTCCCAATGATATTAACCCGCTTTTAGCCGCACTAGATTCTGGATTGTTTAAGCAAATTAATTTAATCAGAGACAAAAATTACAAAACCACCGCATTACAATTATCCAAACAAAACCAAATTGGAAAAATAACCATTGACTGGTCCCGCAGTGCGAATAGTAATTTTCATGCGTATGTTGAACTTTACGAAATGAGTCCCGAATTTGTAATTCAAAATAAGTTAGCGCAAATCCCACAATCTAAATTTGATAGCATTAGTTCCGTATGGTATATATCCTGTAACATTTATAACCAACGTAGAGAAACTATTTTCAAGAAAACTATTTTATTAAGCATGTTACCCACCAAAAGTATTGGTATGGGTTATGCCATCGATATACCCGCGAGCACCCCAAGCTTTATTTTCAAAGCGATTGAAAAAGGAATCAGTTTTATCTCGCCAAATATTGATGACATGGAATATATTGAAGCAAAAGTACCTGCAGCTTATGCCACCGATAATTTTTGGATGCCTTTTATACACAATGAAAGTAGAATACAATTTGACACGAGTAAACCTTTTATAAGTTATAACATCGGCAACGGTACGCAATTATTAAGAACGCCGCCTGCGCAGATGAATAAAATTAATCAACGAGACAAATCAATCAATAACCCGTATTTTGACATGCTACCTGTCATCAAAAAAAGAATGGGTAGCAGTTTAAATGAGTATTACCATGTATTGCAGCCTTTAAGGGATGTAAATCGTAATTTGGATTACAACATTGTCGCCTATCTTGAATTAAATTTAAGTCCAAATGATTCCGAAGGAAGCAAGTCTCCAATCATATTTTTACCAGGTAATATACACAGCGTATTTTTGGATCAAGACAGTATAGGTTCATTTAGTGTAGAAGAAACGGTTGTTGAAAAAGATAAGTTTTTCAATTTGAATGAACTATTTAATGGTCTCGATAGCACTAAGAAATATAATATTGGTACGTTTTATGAAAAAAGAAAAATTATTTCAGCTAAAGCAATCGAAGGATATTTTAAATCTTACAAGTTTAAAATATTAATTAATTACGCAAATAATTTGAAGACTATTTTCATTAATGATAAAATGGTCATGGTTGCTGAAGGCAGAAATAAACCTTTTCAAATGGTTTCGGCTGATCCAGCAGTAGATACAGAGATAAAAAACTTTTTATTGCAAATGTCTTTTAGTGAAATTTTTCAAATGCCCTATTAGGCTTTATATATAAATAATGAAAATAGTAAGTTATAATGTGAATGGTATTCGAGCAGCAATTAAAAAGGGGCTCATTGATTGGTTAACCGAATATCCGGTGGATGTTTTTTGCGTACAGGAAACAAAAGCGAATAAAGAAGATGTTGATTTATCCCTATTCACAGCACTAGGTTACCATGTAGCTTGGTATTCAGCGCAAAAAAAGGGCTATAGCGGCGTGGCAATTTTTAGTAAAACAAAACCAGATAAAGTTACTTTTGGAAATGGCTATCATTTAAGCGATTTCGAAGGCAGGGTGGTTCGAGTGGATATGGGTGACTTAACGATTGTCAATGCTTACTTCCCTTCAGGTACTAGTGGAGATGAAAGACAAACCTACAAATACCAATGGTTGGATGAAATGCATCTTTGGTTGCAGCAATTAAGAAAAGAAAGACCCAATATAATTTTAGCTGGTGATTATAATATTGCTTATCGCGATATTGATATTCATGATCCCAAAGGAAATAAAAAATCATCTGGATTTCTGCCTGAAGAAAAACAGTGGATGGAATCTTTTTTAGAAGCGGGTTGGGTAGATAGTTTTAGAAAAATTAATCCAACTACGGTTGGTGCTTATTCTTGGTGGAGTCAACGTTTCCCAAGTGTGCGACTGCAAAACAAAGGCTGGCGCATAGATTATTTGTGTACCACAGATGCTATTGCAGATCGTATTTACGACGCAAGCATCTTACCTTTAATAAAACATAGCGATCACTGTCCAATTGTACTTGACCTAAAATAAATTTAATATGCAGGTTTGTAATATTAGTTTTCAATTAAACCCCGCCATTCAACCCGCTTGGCTAATTTGGATGAAAACAAATTTCATTATTGAATTAATCGAGACGGGTTGTTTTGTTGATCATAAGTTATACCAATTAGAAGTTCCGGAGGATCAATACCCCACTTTTACATTACAACTATACGCAGCCAATAAAGAGCAGTTAAGTAAGTATCATACCCAGTTTGCGGACACCCTTATACTACAACTAAACAACAAATGGGGTGAGCAATGCTTGTATTTTAGCACCAATATGCAAATTGTGAATTGAATGTGGATATATTAAATGGCCGAAAACCGCTACAGGCCTATATTTCAGCAAATACATGTTTAAAACTCAATGGCAGCAAGGCTTTACGTGATTTAATCTATTTTATAAAAACAGTAAATTAAAGTCCATTTTGGATGAAAACCTTGCTATTTAAGGGTTTCATGGGTAATATTAAAATAAAAAAAGGTAAAAAAATATTGTTGAAATTGATAAAACCCAATAAATTTGTTACATCGTTTTAAATAACTATAAAAAACACATCTATGAACAAAGCAGAATTGATCGCTCACATTGCTGACAATGCAGAGATCGCAAAAACACAAGCTAACGCAGCATTAGACGCTTTTATTGAAGCAGTTACAAAAGCTTTAAAGAAAGGCGATAAAGTAACTTTAGTTGGATTCGGTACTTTCTCAGTTTCTAAGCGTGCAGCTCGTATGGGCCGTAACCCTCAAACTGGTGCAGCTATCAAAATCAAAGCTAAAAAAGTTGCAAAATTCAAAGCTGGTAAAGAATTAAGCGGAAAATTGTAGTTCTACAGCCCAAAAGGCAGTAAACTAGCTATTTTTTGAAATTAAACCCCTCGGATATCCATATATTCAAGGGGTTTTTTTACTTTTGTAGCCATTCACTTAATTAAAACACATTATTACCATGGGAAGAGGAGATAAAAAAACAGCTAAAGGAAAAAGATTTCAAGGTTCTTTTGGCAAGAGCAGACCACATAAAGTTGCCACTAAAGGAAAAAAAGCAACAGCTAAAGTAGATACTGCGAAAGCAAGTGCTTAATTCAATCTGATAAATATTCCCTCAGCTATTCCAGCGATTCTATGTAACAGGATAATTGAGGGATTTTTTATTTTGGACTTAAATTAATAACTAAGAATAGTTTGATATGAAATCTTTAACCATTTTATTCTTTTTAAGTTTAACAACTTTGCAATCAATTGCACAATGTTCTATTTGCACTAAAACTGCCGCACAAATTGGAGAAGAAGGCGGCAAAGGATTCAATGCAGGTATTCTTTACCTAGCAGCAATGCCTTTCGGTATTGCAGGTTTTATCGCCTACAAGTGGTGGAAAAATCAACAGCAATAATACACTCGAATCATTCTGAACCAGTTTCAAAAAGCAACTGGACTAATATAAATATTGCAAAATGAAATTAATTGAAACTATCAAGCTTTTGCATAGAGCTTTTAAATATAGTAAAAGTGACAAGGGAGAAATTGCCTATATAAAATCAGCTATAAAAAAAGGAGATACTGTTTTTGATATTGGAGCACACAAGGCAGGTTACTTATACTTTATCTTAAATCAAGTAGGTGCACAAGGAAAAGTAATTGGATTTGAGCCGCAGACATTTTTATTTAAATATTTAACGAAAATAAAAGCACTATTTAAATGGGAGAACGTAAATATTGAAAACCTCGCATTATCTAATAGTACTGGCCATCAAAGCTTATACTTCCCATTAGCATCAGCAGGTAAAACAAGTTCACCTAGCGCTACTATTGTACAACATGAAAATGATAGTGAATTCACTGCTATTGAGGAAGTGGCAATTGCCACATTAGATGGCTACTGCGCACACCACCAAATTATACCGCAGTTTTTGAAAGTGGATGTAGAAGGCAATGAATTAAATGTTTTTAAAGGAGGGGTTAATACACTTAAGAAATACAGGCCTAAAATAATTGTCGAAATTGAAGCCAGACATATTGGTGAAGCACAGGTTTTAGAAACAATACATTTTTTAGAATCACTAGGTTATCATGGTAAAATTATCAAAGGCTACGAATACATCCCAACCGAACAATTTACATTTGACAAATTTCAAAATTTAAACGACAAGAAGGCCTATTGTAACAATTTTATTTTCGAATAAATAATTACAAGCACTGTTGCGAACGAACAATTAAACAACTTTTGCAAATAGGCGATAAAAATTAAAAGTAGTTTGATTACTTTTTTGGAACTGCATACACATTGATCGTGTGGTTATATTGAACTAAGTCGGCAGCTACTTTTAATTCTGTAACGGTTGCGTTAATATCAAAATCAGCAAAGTAAAAAATGTCATAGCCATTATTTTTAATGACTTCGAACAATTCAATTTTTGCAGCTTCGCTCGCCTTGCCAAAACTTTCAGCTACGATGACCGGCTTGTACGCTTGAATTAAATCTGAAATAGATTTAATAATTTCTTTGTCATATCCTTCTGTATCAATCTTTATAAAAGACAGCTTCTGAATCATAGAAGCATACTTCGTTTCCAAAAAAGTTTTTAAGTGTATTCCTTCTACCATGCCATCATAAACGAATTTTCCGTGTTTGCTATCTCTTGTTTCAGAAATGGCCCCATTACCAAAACTCGCTTCCGAGGATATATAGTAGAAAGATTTTGGCTCAGATGAAATCGCACAACGATGTGGATGAATTACATATTTATCCTTATTTAAATTAGCATTGGCTTCTAAAATTTTAAACACATAAGGATTTGGGTCAAATCCAATGGTGATGCCTGTCGTACCTGTACATAAAGCCATAGGTACCGTAGTGTCGCCAATATTTGCACCAATATCAATAGCTAAATCACCCGCCTTAATGAATTGATTAAAAAAAGCAACAGTTGCCTCATTTAAAGTAACCTTTGGTGCTAAAGGACTTGACCAATTAGCAAAATCAATTTCTCCGTATTGGTTCATATTTAGATGATCAATAATTGGTGGATACTCTTTGGTGACTCTTCTTGCAATTTTACGCGCAAACGAATTCTTTAAATAGGTAAACATAATGGTGATTTAATACCTTACAAAAATAGTATAATTATTTATAATACTTTCGAGAGAAGCTGAATATATTAAAATGTTTTTGTTGCATTGCAGTCCCTAATTCCGCTTCAATCAATGGGCCATTCAAGGATCGCATTTGATGTGCTGTTATAATTTGATATAGCTTTGAAATTAATAACTGCTTTTTTCTTGTAGTAGATAATCCATTTGATTGCTGTGCTGTAATAGCAGCAACTAATTCATCAATGCCTAATTGTTGTGATGCAATTGTTTTGATTACAGGTATCGTATGCTGTTCGCCTAAGCCTTCCCGCATCATTTGTAACAAGTGATTTGTAAATGCGTCTGCATCCGGGCGATCACTTTTATTCACCACAAAAATTTGAGCGATCTCCATTAATCCTGACTTCATCATTTGTACTTCATCTCCTGCCTCTGGAACAAGCACCACAACGGTGGTATCTGCCAAGCCTGCAATTTCAACTTCCGATTGCCCCACCCCCACCGTTTCAATTAAAATAATATCAAAACCAACCGATTGTAATAAGGTAGTCAATTCAATCATACCATTCATTAAGCCCCCCAAATGGCCCCTGGTTGCTAAGGACCTTATAAATACATTCGGATTCATATACCAATCCTTCATCCTAATACGATCACCCAATATGGCCCCTTTGTGGAAAGGAGAAGAAGGATCTACCGATAATATGGCTACTCTTTTACCCTCCTTCACCCAATGTTCAATCAAACAAGAGATGAGTGTACTTTTACCAGCCCCAGGTGGGCCTGTGACGCCAATAATGGGTACAGAGCTGGGTTGTAAGCTTTCTAAAAATTCATCAGCACCCAGTTCCCTATTTTCAATCCAAGAAATAGATTTAGCCAACAGTAAAAAATCCCCATTGGTTACCCCTTGCGATATATCTTTAACAGCATGCGACATTATTTTCTGATTACTTTATAGTTTCTAAAATCAAATGGTCGAATTCCTGTCCATTTTTCAAAATAGTATAAAATTAAATTCTTTAATGAGAATTTCTTTTTTGAAATATCCAAGTCGATAGCCCAATTTTTTTGAATGATTCTTTCCTTCATTACTATTGGATGTGTGTCTGTAAATTTTTCTAAAGAATCAAAACCACTAAAATCATAGTAGTCTGGACTTGAAATAATTTTTTGCATTTGTGTATCATCATGCCAAAATACACTGCTCTCTTTTTGTTTTTTTCGCATTTGTGCTGGGCTTTTCACCCAACCATAATGATAAATAGAAGCATTGATTGCAGCTACTGGTAATTTTGTTTTACCCATCCTGAAACCCTGCGCATCCCTATAAGCAGCAATGTTTTTATTATTTCTAATGATGCGAACTTCATGCGCATACCACTTGCGGCTGTCCCCCACATAATCGTACGTGCCAAAAAAATGTTTGTACTTAAAAAGTAAACCTTGCACTGCATGGTCACTTTTATATTTATGACAAGCATCCAAAATGGCTGGGTGATATTTTTCATGCACCACTTCATCCCCTTGAATATAAAATGCCCAATCAAAGGAAGCATCTATGTACTGAAACGCTTTATCTGTTTCAACAGCTAATACAACCCCTCCCTTTCTTAAATTTTTATCCCAAACCGAATGATGAATTTTTATTTTAGGATCCCCAATCGATTCAATCAATGCAATGGTTGCATCTGTGCTATCTCCAATTAAAACAATCATTTCATCCACTACAGGCAATATTGATTTAATCGCTTCCACAATGGGAAAATCGTTCACTACTGCATTCTTAATAATTGTAAAACCTGCTATTTTCATGTATCGTTTAACTTTATTACCGCTGCGAAATTATACCCAATTTCAGTCATTTTTGGATTCCCTCCCAATATTTGAAAATTTTACATTCCATTTGAATTTTTAAAGCCCATTTCAAGTAAAGGGTTTAAATTTGAAATTCAATAATTTCAATGTCAGTAACCATTTGTTTTGATTTTGGCAATACCCGTTTAAAAGCTGCTATTTTTAAAAATAAGGAGCTATCAGAAATACGCGTACTTGAAAACGACCATCCGGAAACAATGCAAGCATTGTTGCATGAACTTAAACCTGACAAAACCATCTTATCTTCTGTCATTCATCATGACAAAGCCATTGAAACCCTTTTAGCAGCTCAATCGAAATTTCATCTTTTAGGACCTGCTTCTTTCATCAATTTCACCACACCGGTGGGCAAGCCAGAGACCATTGGCGCTGATCGACTTGCGCTTGTAGCGGCAGCAGTGGATCTTTACCCCAACCAACATAACTTGATTATATCTTTAGGCACCTGTATTACCTACAATTTTGTCAATATTACCCATGAATTTTTAGGGGGCAGCATTTCTCCAGGCATGCAGATGCGTTTTAGGGCAATGCACGAACAAACTGCCCTATTACCCCTTATTGAGGCCTCCAACGAGTTCCCTTTGGTCGGTTATGACACCAAAACCAACCTATTAAGTGGCGTAATTTTAGGTATCGCAGCTGAAATTGATGGAATAATTGCCGCTTATGCCGATAAATATGGGAACTTTAACGTGCTATTAACCGGCGGCGATATTAGTTATTTTGTACCTCACATAAAAAAGAGGATATTTGCCGACCAAAATTTAATATATAAAGGACTTTATGCTATCTGCGAAAAAAATAATTAGGTTAATCCCTATCATAGGTTTAGTGTGTTTTTTAACCCCCACTCAGGCTCAAATTAATTCTCCCTTTTCCAGATATGGTCTAGGAAATGAAGTATTCAATAACCAAAATGCGGCAAGTCAAGGAATGGGTGGTTTTACAACCGCATATACCAGCAGTATGAATGGCAGCTATGGTCAAAGTGTAAATTTTAACAATCCAGCATCTTACGGTAGTATTTATTTAACCACCTTCGATTTAGGTGTGAATATTAATAGCTACACTTTAAAGAGAACAACCCCAACCGGAAGAGAAAAATCAAACTATATGGCCCCCAATTATTTAGCCATTGGCGTGCCCATTAGTAAAGCGAAAAAAATAGGAATGGCTTTTGGATTAAGGCCCCTTTCGCAAATCAATTATTCTATTAATGAGATTAGTTATTTAAAAGCAACAGGCGACTCCATACTTAATAATTACAAAGGAGATGGCGGTTTAAATCAACTATTTTTTGGAGTAGGTAAAACTTGGAAAAATATTAGTTTCGGTTTTAATACCGGTGTTAATTTTGGACGCAAAAATATTGAGACTAGGAAATCATTTTTATACAATACGGATTCAACCCATTATTATCAATCTTTATCCAGTACCAATACCATTTATTATGGCCTATTTTTAAATACGGGTATACAAGGCGAATTTACAATTAAAACGGTTGCAGGTAAAATTCCAAGTGACAAAACCGAATACAGTATTAGTTATGGTGCGACCTATAATTTAGATCAAAAATTAAATGGAAAGCAAGATATCCTCAGATCTACCGGGGTTTATACTTCCACTTCTGATTCCCCGATAGATACTGTTTCATTACAATCCAACTTGGGCGGAACAATAAAGATACCAGGCGTTTATAGCTTTGGAATTGCACTTCATAAAAAAGAAGTAAGCCCGAGGGCCATTTATGATCATTGGGTAATAGGACTTGAATTTAGCGGAGCTGCTTGGAAAGACAAATATGCATTTTATGGACAAAAAGATATGCTTTCTAATTCATGGATGTTGCGACTAGGAGCACAGTACTGCCCTAATCCTACTAAATATGAAAGCTATTGGTCAACGGTTACATATCGTGTAGGATTTTTTAATGGTAAGGATTATGCCAACATTGATAATAATGGTTTAAAAGTTTCAGGGGTAACATTAGGTATGGGATTGCCAATTCGTAAATATCGTTCGTATGATTATCAATATACTTTGATCAATTTAGCAATGCAGTTTGGAAAAAGAGGCACAAGCGTAAATAATTTTAATGAAAGCTTTATACAATTTACTTTAGGATATAGCTTAAGTGATATTTGGTTCAATAAAAGAAAGTATGATTAATATCTCATCACATATCTATTTTAAAATAGCAGTTGCTTGTGTAAGTAGCTGCATTTTTTTTACCGCTTGCGAAAACAATGTCAATGAAGTGAAGGCATTGGGCTCAAAAGCAGGGGGTATTGATGTTGGTAAGGATGTGGCAATATATATTAGTAATGATGGAAAAGTGACGGCCAAATTAATGGCGCCTTTAATGAATAAATATTTATTGGATAGTGGTAAAATGATTGAATTTCCAGCTTCTCTTAAAGTTGATTTTTACAAAGACAGCTTGGTGATAGAAAGCAAGTTGACTGCGAATTATGCGAATTATATTGAAACGGAGAATAAGGTTTTTTTACGTGACCATGTGGTGGTTTATAATATTTTAGGCGACACCTTATGGTCGGAAGAAATGTATTGGGACCAAAATACCAACACCTTTCATACGGACAAGGATGTTATTGTCAAACAACACAACCCCATTGCAAAAATTTATGGTAAGGGATTTGAAGCCAACCAAAATTTAACCGATATTCACATATTCAAGCCACAATCAAACAGCTTTGCCATCATTAGTGATAGCAGTGGAATAAACCCTAAATAAATAAAAGATGGAATACAGATACATGGGTAAAACCGGGTTACAATTAAGTACATTGAGCTTTGGTAGCTGGGTCACATTTCATAAACAAATTGACGACAAAATTGCCGATGAACTCATGGGCATTTCATATGATCAAGGAATCAATTTTTTTGATAACGCCGAAGTGTATGCTGCAGGAGAAAGCGAAAAAATGATGGGCCGTGTTTTAAGTAAAAAAAACTGGGACCGAACTTCCATTGTACTTTCTTCGAAAGCCTATTTTGGATGGAGAGGCAAGGAAAACAAGCCCAATCAAACTGGCTTAAGCAGAAAGCATTTAACCGAAGCTTGTCATGAAGCTTTACAAAGATTACAAACTGATTATTTAGATTTATATTTTTGTCATCGTCCAGATAAAAAAATGCCGATTGCTGAAGTTGTTCAAACAATGAACACTTTAATACAGCAAGGTAAAATTTTATATTGGGGAACCAGTGAATGGAGCGGTGTTGAAATTATGGAAGCACACCGAATTGCAGAAGCATATCGACTCATTGGACCAGCAATGGAACAACCACAGTATAATTTATTTGAACGAAATAAAGTGGATGCAGAATATCTTGAAATTTATAAAAATGTTGGATTAGGCACCACCATTTGGAGCCCTTTAGCTGCAGGATTATTAACAGGCAAATACAATGATGGTATACCCGAAGGATCAAGATTCCAAATGGAAGGTTTTGAGTGGTTAAGAGATCGTTGGTTAATGCAAGAAAAAATAAATAAAGTTCAACAATTGGGTGCTATAGCAAAAGCGCTTAAAGTAAGCACTGCATCATTAAGTATTGCATGGTGTATCAAAAACCCCAATGTTACTACGGCTATTTTAGGAGCAACTAGTAAAGCACAACTCCTAGATAATTTAACCGCACTCGATACTGCAGCTTTATTAACGCCAGAAATTATGGAACAAATAGAAGGTATTGTGGAAACCAAACCAAAATTACCAGAGTACTAGTAAATTAATTTTTTATGTTATTCGCCATTATCGCTTCACTTGCACTCATTGGATTCTTTTCAGGATATGAAATTGGATTTGTAAGCGCGAATCGTTTAAGCTTAGAACTTAAGAAAAAACAAGGTGGACAATCAGGAAAAATTATTGCTAAATTTTTAGCTGAACCCACGCAATTTATTGGCACCTGCTTAGTTGGTTTAAATATTTCATTGGTTGTATTTGGAATTTTGTTTGAAGAGTTACTTGACTTACTTATTTGGGATCATTTTAACCCAGGTAACTATTCTGTTTTATTAGGAAATACCATACTATCAACACTTGTTATTTTATTAATTGGCGAGTTAGGTCCAAAGGCAATATTTAAAGCAAGGGCTGCATCCATGATCAATACATTTGCAC
Source organism: uncultured Bacteroidota bacterium (assembly GCA_938008665.1). Classification (GTDB taxonomy): domain Bacteria; phylum Bacteroidota; class Bacteroidia; order Chitinophagales; family Chitinophagaceae; genus Sediminibacterium. The sequence continues at coordinate 25,688 of CALLKA010000077.1, read as the reverse complement.
CGCTAGCTAATTTTTTCCATATTTTATTCAGACCCCTTACCCTACTTCTTGTTAATTTAGCGCAATGGGTTCTGCGTAATTTATTTCAAGTAAGATTGGTCAATAAAAAAGAAGCATTCACCAAAGTTGATTTGGCGCATTTTGTACAGCAATCAAAGGACCAAAAAGAACAACAAGAATTAAATACCGATTTATTTGAAAATGCATTAAGCCTACCTGATATAAAAATTAGAGAATGTTTGGTGCCGCGTACAGAAATTATCGGCGTGGATATTCAAACCAGCATCGAATCTCTTACTGAAATTTTCATGGAAACAAAATTGAGTAAGTTAATCGTATATGATGATACTTTGGATACCATTGTAGGCTATGTACATCAATTGGACTTATTTAAAAAGCCTGCATCAATAGCAAGCATACTTCATACTATACCCTTAGTTCCAGAAAGTATGAATGCAGCAGATTTAATCAATCTATTCTCAAAAAAGAGGAAAAGCATTGCCTGGGTTGTAGATGAGTTCGGAGGCACTGCAGGCATTGTTACTATGGAGGATGTACTAGAGGAGATCTTTGGTGAAATTGATGACGAATATGATGAACAAGAATTTTTAGAAAAAAAATTATCTGATACCGAATATGTTTTTAGCGGCCGTCTGGAACTTGACTACCTATATGAAAAATATGGAATAGATTTCTCTGCAGACAGCGCGGAGACCCTAAGCGGTTATTTAATCCACAAAAATGAGGCCATCCCCAAGCTTAGGCAGGTGATACATTTAAGCCATTTTGATGCCGAAATATTGGCAGTAAGCGATACCCGAATAGAAAAGGTAAAAATTAAACTACACTAGTATTATTTTTAAGTTTTGGCCTTCCATTTTCCCTATTAAACCTTAACTTTAACCCTCATTGTAATTGACCTATGGCACTATTTGACCGTTTTAGCAACAGCGATAATTCAGAGATGACTTTCATTGATCATCTGGAAGTTTTAAGAGGTACAATTGTTCGCTCTTTATCTGCAGTATTGATTGCTTCATTGGTGTTATTCATTTACCGTGATTGGATCATGGACAATGTGATCACAGGCCCAATCAATCCCGATTTTATTACCTATCGTGTTTTTTGCCAATTGAGCCATTTTTTGCATTTAGGTGATTCATTATGTATGCCTCCGGTAAAAGTTTCCATGCAAAGCACCACGTTTGGTGGTCAATTTTTAAGTAGTATTAGCATGGCTTTTGTTGGTGGTATCATTGTTGCATTCCCATTCGTATTTTATCAAATTTGGGCTTTTATAAAACCAGCATTAAAGGAAAAGGAATTAAATAATACAAGATTCATGATTTTCTGGGTGTCCTTCTTTTTCTTTTTAGGGGCAGCATTTGGTTTTTTTGTGTTAGGTCCATTCACTTTTAATTTTTTAGCCAGCTTTCAATTAGGAACTAAAGGAGTCATCACAACCATCCCAACTTTTGCAGACTACCTTGATAATTTAACTAACTTAATATTGGGTTGTGGTATTGCATTTGAGTTGCCAGTTATTGTATTCTTATTAACCAAGATTGGCATCATCACCCCTAAATTTTTATCGACAACACGTAAATATGCTGCAGTCATCATTTTAATTGTTTCTGCATTTATTACACCGAGTCCTGATTGGTATAGCCAATTAATTGTATTTATTCCATTATACACCCTTTTTGAGTTTAGTATTTTTGTTTCAAGATGGGCACATAAATCAGTGAAAAATTCAGAAGACGAAGCGTGGGATTAACATAGACAAATAATTAAACTTTCATACAAAACAATTTTTTATGTCATACATGTTTGATGTTTCTAAACCTATTGCATTAGGCGCTGACCATGCAGGGGTACAATATAAAAATGAAATTATATCTTGGTTGCATGAAAAAGGATATACCACAAAGGACTTTGGCACCTATACCACTGATTCCGTTGATTATCCTGACTTCGCACACCCTACTGCAACAAGTGTTGAAACAGGGGAGGCGGCATTTGGTATCTTATTTTGTGGCACTGCCAATGGCGTAGCAATGACAGCAAATAAACATGAAGGCATTAGAGCAGGCTTGTGTTGGAGATTGGAAGTAACGGAGTTTACACGCTCACACAATGATGCAAATATAATTTGTATTCCTGCGAGATATGTGCCTATTGAATTAGCAAAAGAAATGATTGAAATTTTTATGACCACTGCATTTGAAGGTGGCAGACATCAAAATAGGGTAACTAAAATTAGCTGCGCTTAATTATTAATTATCATCAAAATAACATCAATGAAAAAAATGATTTGGTTTTTTTTATTATTAATGAGCAATATTGTTTTTGCTCAAACAAATAATAGTTTAACAAAATTTGGAAAAGTTATCACTACTGAAGGACTAAAACAAAAGCTGTCCGTTATTGCGAGTGCAGAAATGGAGGGAAGAGAAACAGGAACACCAGGTCAAAAAAAAGCTGCTGCTTATATTGAATCGGAATTTAAAAGAATGGGCTTGCAGCCAGGTAATGGTCAAAGCTACCAACAAGTATATCCAGTATATCAAGATATACTTGTAGAAAAAAAATTAAACGTTGCAGGTAAATCTTTTGAATGGGATAAGGATTTTAATTTTTCGTTACAAGGTATCTCCAGTGGCAATTGGAATTTTACTGAAGTGGTATTTGCTGGATATGGTATCGTTGACCCAAGCAAAAATATAAACGACTATGAAAACCTAGAGGTGAAGGGTAAATTAGTTGTGGTATTAGATGGCGGCGGATCTACTCCAACAGCTGCTGGTGGCGGAAGAGGCATGTTCAACAATCCAACATCTTCCTATGCTAAAACAAGAACTGCTTCCACAAAAGGTGCTGCGGGTATAATCATTGTTACTCCTGACTTTCCTAAAAAATCGCCCACTGAAACCAAAGGGGGTATGTATTTAAAAGCAAATACTACGTCGGCTGGTTTTTTATCAGCAAATATTTCACCAGATGTAGCTGCAAATATTACCCCTGTTGTTAGTACAGGTAAATTAGCCGTTGCAGATTTTAAGGATATAAAAAAAGGAAACTACCCTGTTGCAATTAATATTGCAGCGAAAAAAGTAACTGAAAATGTAGAAAGCAGTAATGTTATTGGCATCATTCCAGGTACTGATAAAAAAGACGAGTATGTAATGATTACTGGTCACTATGATCACTTAGGTAAAAGAGGCAATGTTATTTATTATGGTGCTGACGATGATGGTTCAGGTACAGTTGGCGTAATGCAAATTGCAGAAGCATTTGCAGCTGCTGCTAAAAAAGGAAAACAACCAAGACGCACTATTGTGTTTATGACTGTAAGTGGCGAAGAGAAAGGCTTATGGGGTTCGGAATACTATTCGGAGCATCCTATTTTCCCATTGGAAAAAACAACTGTTGATTTAAATATTGATATGGTAGGCCGTGTTGATACAGAACGCTTAACTGCTGATTCATTAAACTACGTCTATGTAATTGGTCATGATAAATTAAGTACTGATTTGCCAATAATCAATGAAGCAGCAAATAAAGCATCTAGTAATATTATTTTGGATTATAAGTTTGATGATCCCAATGATAAAAATAGAATTTACTATCGCAGCGATCATTACAACTTTGCACGTAAAGGCGTTCCTATCCTATTCTTTTATGATGGTATGTTGCAAGCGGATTACCACAAACCAACGGACACCATTGAGAAAATCAATTTTGACTTAATGCAAAAAAGAGTATTGATGATTTATCACACTGCATGTGAAATGATACAAAGGGAAGACATGTTGAAACGAGATTTGAAGTTGAATATGCCCGGTCGATAATTAAAATGGGCCTTACTGAAATTTAAGGCCCATTTTAATTCTTTTCTTATTATTGTTTCGGCGCCCCCCATAAACGAGGGCGCCGATTTACTTAATTGGACTTAGAAAGAAATACAATTATTTGACGAACATTGAACGAAGTGAGCGGAGAGGAAAATAATTCCGTATTTTTTCTAAGTTCAATGGTTAAAGTTTTTGGAAACTATTGCCCAAGTATATATGCAAATATCAGTGGCACCACAATGGTGGCATCACTTTCCACAATAAACTTAGGGGTATGAATATCTAATTTACCCCAGGTAATTTTTTCATTGGGAACAGCTCCTGAATAAGAACCATAGGAAGTTGTACTATCACTTACTTGACAGAAGTAGCTCCAAAACGGTACATCATGCCATTCCAAATCCTGGTACATCATCGGTACTACGCAAATCGGGAAATCGCCTGCGATACCACCACCCACTTGGAAAAAACCTACCCCCTTGCCGCCACTATTCGCACGGTACCACTCAGTAAGTTCCACCATATATTCAATACCGTTTTTAACCGTACTCGCTTTTAATTCATTTTTAATCACATAGCTCGCGAAAATATTTCCTGTGGTACTATCTTCCCAACCTGGCACCACAATTGGAATATTCTTTTTAGCAGCAGCCACCATCCAGCTGTCCTTAGGATCAATTTCATAATATTGTTCTAACTCGCCGCTCAAAATAACTTGATACATAAATTCATGGGGAAAATAACGCTCACCTTTTGCTTCCGCTTGTTTCCAAAACTTGACAATATGCTTTTGTAATCTTCTGAAAGCTTCTTCTTCAGGAATACAGGTATCTGTAACACGGTTATAATGATTCTCTAATAAATCCCACTCATCCTGTGGTGTTAAATCACGATAGTTAGGAACACGCTTATAATGACTATGTGCTACTAGGTTCATCACGTCTTCCTCCAAGTTGGCCCCAGTACAACTAATAATGGCAATTTTATCCTGACGAATCATTTCCGCCAAACTAATTCCTAATTCGGCAGTACTCATAGCACCAGCCAAACTCACCAACATTTTTCCACCTTCTAATAAATGGGTTTCATATCCTTTAGCGGCATCCACTAAAGCAGCAGCATTAAAGTGTCTATAATGATGCTCAATAAATTGAGAAACAGGTCCTTTGCTCATTTGTTTGAATTTGAAGCAAAAGTAAATTTTTTTAGCCATAAATAGTACCTTGTGGTACAATTCATACCTATGAAAGACAGCACCAAAAATTTAGTTTTAGCATTATTGCTAATAGCTGCCCCTTTTGCATATGCAGCCTATATTTACCCAAGCTTACCTGATACCATCCCGACCCACTTTAATATCAAAGGGGAAGCCGATGCCTATGGCGGTAAAGACAGCATTTTTTTAGGGCCTGGAATTATGGCAGTCGTAGGGCTGTTTGTATTTATCCTAATATCAAATATTAAAAGTTTTGATCCAAAAAGATACAAAGCAGCGGATGATGGTTTATACAAAAAGTTTGCATTATTTACAGTTGCTTTTTTAAGTCTGATCAGTTTTATTATTATTTTTTCGGCAAGCAACCGTTCCATTGATATTGGAAAATTATTGCTTCCTGCATTAGGGCTTTTCTTTGCTGGATTTGGTTGGTATATGCCAAAAATTCATCAAAACTATTTTGCTGGATTTAAACTTCCTTGGACTTTAGAAAATGAAGATAACTGGAATGAAACACATAAGCTGGCAGGTAAAATATGGATGTATGGGGGATTTGCGCAAATGATTGCCGCTTTATTTTTACCTAATGTAGCAGGATTTATTGTATTTTTTAGTATCACATTTATTATGGTAATTATACCAACTGTATTTTCCTATCGGATGTTTAAAAGAGGGAATACCATCGAATAATAATTAATTAAAATTGAATCCATCAACGGATTGAACTAATAGTAATATATAAATACAGTCAAAAAATAAAATGAGCAATAAAAATAATTTAGGAACGAAGTTCATACACGCAGGTGCGCATCCTGATCCAAGCACAGGCGCGATCATGACGCCCATCTACCAAACCTCCACCTATGTTCAATCCGCGCCAGGTGTACATAAGGGTTATGAGTATGCACGTAGTCAAAACCCAACGCGCTTTGCATTGGAAGAAGCATTTGCAGTGATTGAAAATGGAAAATTTGGTTTGGCTTTTGCAAGTGGTGTTGCAGCAACCGATGCGGTGATGCGCTTACTAGTTCCGGGTGATGAAGTAATTGCTGCACATGATATGTATGGTGGTTCATTTCGTTTGTTTTCAAAAGTGCATGAAAAAATGGGCATTAAATTTGTGTATGTTGATACTTCTAATGCAGAAAATGTTGCCAATGCCGTAACACCCGCTACAAAACTGATATGGGTAGAGACACCGACGAATCCACTGATGAATATTACAGATATTGCAGCTGTTGCCGCAATTGGCAAAAAACACAATTGTATGGTTTGCGTGGACAACACTTTCGCCTCTCCCTATTTACAAAATCCATTGGATGATGGTGCCACCATAGTTATGCATTCTGCTACGAAGTATTTAGGCGGGCATAGTGATGTAATACAAGGATGTTTGGTAATGAATGATGAAGCATTACGCGATCAATTGTATTTTATTCAAAAAAGTACTGGAGCCGTTCCTGGCCCACAGGATTGCTTTTTAGTTTTAAGAGGAATCAAAACTTTACATGTACGAATGCAACGACATTGTGAGAATGGAGAAAAAGTAGCAGCCTATTTACGACAACATCAAAAAGTTGCAAAGGTATACTGGTGTGGTTTTACAGACCATCCCAATCACGACATTGCAAAACGACAAATGCGTGGTTTTGGGGGTATGATGAGCTTTACCTTAAAGGATGATAGCATCGCTGCTGCAACAAAAGTATTATCTAGCACAAAGATATTTTCATTGGCAGAAAGTTTAGGCGGTGTTGAATCACTGATCAATCATCCAGCCAGTATGACGCACGCCTCCATTCCACGTGAGCAAAGAATTGCCAATGGACTAGCCGATGGGTTAATTCGATTGAGTGTAGGTATTGAAGATGCCGAAGATATTATTGCTGATTTAGCACAAGCAATTGGATAAAATAATTATAGGTGCTATATCAATATAAGATCAATTTCAATATTGCATCCATTTAGAAAAGGACAATTGAGCAAGTGAATACCCAGCAAGAGATTAAAAAAATATTAGATCAAAAAGTAAAGCAATACAATAAGCTTGATTTTATACCAAAAGATCCTATTTGTATTCCGCATCAGTTTAAAAAGCAACAAGATATTGAGATTGCTGGATTCTTTGCCGCCATTTTTGCATGGGGTAATAGAACCACCATCATTAATAAAAGTAAAGAATTGTTGCAGCGTATGGATAATGCGCCTTATGACTTTTGTACCAGTCACCAACCCAAGGATTTAAAAAAAATAATTGGCTTTGTACATCGTACTTATAACGATACTGATTTATTATATACCATTGAATTTTTCAAACAGCATTATACAAAGCAATCAAGTTTAGAAACAGCATTTTTCATTAATCACCTAACAGGAAAACCTATTCGTAATGTGCAAGAGGGACTCATAAATTTTCACGAATACTTTTTTTCATTGGAAGATGCACCACATCGAACTAAAAAACATATAGCCAACCCACAAACAGGTTCCACCTGCAAACGCCTCAACATGTATTTAAGATGGATGGTACGCTTTGACCAACAAGCTGTTGATTTTGGTATTTGGAAATCAATACCGCCAGCTGCGCTCATATGTCCTATAGACGTGCATGTAGGAAGGGTTTCTCGTTCTTTAGGTATTTTACAACGAAAACAAACGGATTGGCTTACCGCAATTGAGTTAACGAATTATTTACGAACTTTAGACCCTAAGGATCCTGTGAAATACGACTTCGCCTTGTTTAGCTTGGGTGTCATTGAAAAATTTAACTAATGGAATTATCGCTACTCACTTTAGAAACTTATTCAAAAGAAAAATTAATTGATTACTTGAATGAGTTTATCAATCAGGATTTTTCTAAAGTAGTGCAATTACTTTATCGTATTGATGTGTCTGAGGCAAAACTAAAAAAAGTATTACACGAAAACCCCAATGAGGATGCAGCAGGTTTAATAGCTGATTTAATTATTGAAAGAATCGACATTGCAAAAAAAGCAAGAGCCAGTTTTTCAAAGGACAATAACAATGCTAGCAACGATAAACACAACTATCAAATCAACACTGATGATGAAGGTGCTGAAAGGTTATAAATAGTATTCCTGAAAGGAAAAATATATACCAAAAATTACAAATCACCCAGTTGCGGGCGCATCACTATATCTTCCACCACTGCTTGCGGACTTAAATGCGCAGCTGCAAAGATCATTTTTGCAATATCCTCCGATTCCATAATTCTTTTTGGATCCACGCCCGAACCTGCCCAACTATTGGTATATACGGCACCAGGGCATACAGCAGTTACTTTTATTCCAGTGTCTTTTAATTCTAGTCTTAAATTTTTTGAAAACCCCAATAAGGCAAACTTACTAATACTATAGGATCCCCCTTGCGCATAGGCATTCAATGAGGCAATAGAGCAAATATTAAAAACATGCCCCTTCCCCATTTTTAACATGGCAGGAAGTAAAGCGCGTGTGGTATGATAAGCTGAATATAAATTCACCGCCATTTGTTGCGCTAATGCATCATCAGCTTCATCTTGAATATTACCTGGTGAAAAAAAACCTGCATTATTGATTAAAATAGTTGGCGTCCCTTTTTCCAAACACCAATTGGCGAATTGCGTACACTGTTCTTTTTTACTCAAATCTGCATGCGTAAAATGAATAGTCGCATGGGGATATTTTACGGCTAAGGAATTACTTGCCGCCGCTATGTTTTCCATTGTTTTACTACATAAGCATAAAGTGTATCCTGCATTTGCAAAAATTTCTGCTATAGCAAAACCTATTCCCTGAGAAGCACCTGTGATAACTACATTCATGATGAAATATGAAGTTTAAGTAACCTTTTAATTTAATACTTAAAGATAGGAAGCAAAATTGTATTTTAGCAACTCTTAATGATACCCTATGGCTTATAAGGATTTATTTTTTGACTTGGATCATACTTTGTGGGACTTTGAATTAAACTCAAAGGAAACCATGCAGGAATTGTATATCAACCATCATATAGCCGCATTAGGAATCACTGATTTTGACGCTTTTTTTAATATCTATACTGCACACAATCACCGTTTATGGGATAGATATTCCAAAGGATATATTAAACAAGAAGAATTAAGGTGGAAACGTATTTACTTAAGTTTATTAGATTTTAAAATAGCAAACGAGCAACTGTCAAAGGAAATGTCACTTGAATTTTTACAAATTCTGCCCACCAAGAAAAAACTGTTTCCGCATACCATTGAAATTTTAAATTACCTAAAGGAAAAGGACTATAAAATGCATTTGATTACCAATGGTTTTGAATCTGTACAAATGCAAAAGATAAAAAATGCAAATATTGCTCATTATTTTACTGAAGTAGTTACTTCAGAAACAAGTAATAGCTTAAAACCTAATAAGGAAATTTTTGAATTCGCATTAAAAACTACTAATGCAACATTGTCTGAGAGTATCATGATTGGCGATAACGAAACGGCAGATATTCAAGGTGGGATTAATATAGGAATGGATACCGTTTTTGTAAACCATTTAAATGTAGCACCCACTATACCAGCTACCTATACAATAACGCACTTACAGGAATTAGAGGCATTATTATAATTACCAGCTGGCTAAAATGGTTACGCCACCTTTGACTACATCATCAATTTTGGTATGTATTTTGGCACCCACAGGTAATAATAAATCAACGCGACTTCCAAATTTAATAAAGCCATATTCATCGCATTGATTAAATTTTTGGCCTACGGTACTATAATTACAAATACGACGAGCTAAAGCGCCAGCAATTTGCTTACATAGAATACTCCCTTTGCTATTTTCAATGACCACTGACCATCTTTCATTATCAGTAGAAGACTTTGGATGCCATGCAACTAAAAATTTTCCTGGATGGTATTTGTTATAAACAATATTTCCTGCAATTGGCAAGCGATTCACATGAACATTCGCCGGGCTCATAAAAACACTTATTTGAATTCGTTTTTCTGTATAGTATTCATCGGGTTGTACTTCTTCAATCACCACCACTTTCCCATCCGCAGGTGCTACAATGGCTGAATCATTTATAGTCAATGTACGATTGGGCATTCTAAAGAAAGAAACAATAAACAAGAAAAATGCAACAGTAATGACAAATACAATCCAAGCCGCCACAACACTTATTGGAAATAAATAGGAAAAATTGGCCAAGTTTAATAAACTCACCAATACTGCTGTCAATGAAATGGTTACTCCGCCTTCCTTGTGAATAGTCATATTTCTTATTTTATTAAAGTGCAAATGTAAAACATTAATACACAAGTTGAATCAATAACCAAACAAAGGGCGTGGCCAATAATATAGAATCAAATCGGTCTAAAAAACCACCATGCCCCGGCATCATAGTGCCGCTATCCTTAACACTTGCTGCTCTTTTTAATTTACTCTCCACTAGGTCACCAAAAGTACCTGTAACAGCAGCAACAATGCTTATTAAGAAAATAGATTTTTCACTCAGTGGGATATATTGACCCATAATTTTAGTGACCAATAAAACTGAAATAAGGATGCCTGCAATCGTCCCTTCCCAAGTTTTATTTGGTGAAATACTTGACAGTGGCCTGCGACCAATCAACGAACCCACCAAATAAGCTGCAGTATCATTGACCCAAATGGATACAATTAAAACAAGTGGAATCGTATAACCAATATCGCCAACAAAAGTATTGCTCATCAACGCCCTTAATTGGAAAATTAAAGATAACCCCATGGATATATATATAATTCCTACAGCTGATACCAAAAGTGCTTTAAAATTTATTTTCTTTGAACCAAGATCTGCAAGTAAAATAATAACTGCAACACCAATGAATCCATAAGAAGCATAATTTGTCAAAGGCACTCCTTTGAAGGCATAGGGTAATGATGCTAACGCTACAGAGGTGAACACCCCCAATACTAAAACACCCCATTGATGTAATTTATTAATTAAAGCATATTCGGGGAAAATGATACGCATTAATTTTTGATATTCAAATAAACAACCCAATTGTATAATTGTAAATAAAGCAAAAAAGGACCACTGATTCCATAAAATTCCGCCAATCATAATTGCCGCAAAAATAACTGCTGAAATAGTCCTTACTTTTAAAACTGAAAAATTAAGTGCCATAAATTTTTATTTTTAATATTGAAGGAATACAAAGCTGCTCATTTTGATGTTGAAATGTAAATTTATAAAAAAATTATAATTGAAAATCTTTAACAATAAGTAAAGCATTTTCGTAGTCAGCTGCTGCTACATACACCTCCACCTCCCCTAAAAAAACATAGGAGGAGTCAATCTTGTTTAACACATTTGTTTGAATTTTTTGTTCCATCAAAATACCTGAAACCATTGATGCAACAGCTAATTGACTACTACTAAAAACTTTTTTCCAATTAGACATGCGCGGTTGTTTCTTTTAATTTTTTACACAAAATAATAATAACAAATAAGGCAACAATCACCCAATAAAATGGAAGATTACCATCAATGACGGCGTCCATTTTTTTAGGATTGTCTCGTACAAAATACAAAGTGGTTATACCTATGCCATTATTGATGAAATGCATTAACATGGGTAGCCAAATAGTTTTTGTGTAGAAATAAATAATACCCAAAATAATTCCTAATGACATACGTGATAAAAAACCAAAATAGGAAAAATGAAAGGCGCTAAATATCACTGCAGTCACAATAATTGCTACATAAGGTTTCCCAGTCCAGTCCATTATTATTTTTTGTAGGCTTGCCCTAAAAAATAATTCTTCCACAATCGCAGGCACCACGGCTACTGCAATAATGGCAAACAATAAGTCAAGGACCGATTTCATTTGCGTCATGGCATACAACGCTTTTTTATATTGGTCTTCCATTTGCGTTGCCCAATTTTTTAAAGCAATGGGGGTCGGAATTCTTTCGGTCAAATCGCCTAATGCCCCACTTAAAAACAAACCAGTAATAGCAATTAAAATAACAAGTCCAATTTGGTTCCAATTTTTAATACGTACAAACCCTAATTCCGAAACTACTTTATTCTTACTAAAAAAGGCAACCGCTATACCTGGTAAGCCAAATGCAATAATAGAGGCCAAGGCATTCGCAAACTGAGCAATAGATGCATTTTTCGGCTGTAATAAAGCAGATTGTAGTCCAGTAAAAGGAATATCCAACAGGACAGCAACAATGGAAAAACTAATCATCCCACCTAAAATGAGGCTAATTCCAGATAAGCCAATAAAAAGGACCATTTTTAGCCCGGGACTCATTTCAAATATGGAAGTTTCTGAACTTGACATGTAAAAGCATTTTATTGGTACATTTGCAATCGTATCCACTAGGATGCAAGATAATGAATTCATATGGTTAAAATAGGTCCGATAGTGTTGCCCGATTTTCCGCTTTTACTAGCGCCCATGGAGGATGTAAGTGACCCTCCATTTAGAGCTGTTTGCAAGGACAATGGCGCCGACTTAATGTACACTGAATTTATCAGTAGTGAGGGCTTAATCCGAGATGCAATAAAAAGTAGGCAAAAATTAGATATCTATGATTACGAACGCCCTATTGGTATTCAAATATTTGGGGGTGATGAAGAAGCGATGGCCATGTGTACCAAAATTGTTGATACGGTCAATCCCGATTTGATTGATATTAATTTTGGTTGTCCTGTAAAAAAAGTGGTGACCAAAGGAGCAGGTGCAGGTGTATTAAAGGATTTAGACTTGATGGTGCGATTGACCGAAGCAGTTGTAAAAAGTACCAATCTACCTGTTACAGTAAAAACAAGATTGGGCTGGGATGATAATTCAAGAAATATACATGAAGTTGCTTTGCGATTACAGGATGTAGGCATTAAAGCATTAGCGATACATGGTCGTACGCGTACACAAATGTACAAAGGAGAAGCGGATTGGACTTTGATTGGTGAAATAAAAAATGACCCACGCATTCATATACCCATTTTTGGTAACGGCGATATCAATTCCCCCGAAAAAGCATTAGAATATAAAAACAGATATGGCGTGGATGGTATTATGATTGGCCGTGCTGCTATTGGTTATCCTTGGATATTTAGAGAAATTAAACATTTCATTGAAACAGGCACCAGGCGTGCCGATCCTACCATTGAGGAACGTGTGGAAGTAGCACGCAAACATTTAATAAAATCAATGGAATGGAAGGGACCCATTGCAGGCATCAATGAAATGCGTCGTCATTATGCAAATTATTTAAGGGGCTTGCCAAACATAAAAGAGTACCGAAATAAATTAGTACGCATCACAGATCCAAAGGAAGTGGAAACAATTTTGGATGAGATTAAAGAAACCTATAAGGATATGGTGATTGAATCAGGTCATATAGTTTTAGAAAATTACCACGAGCACTGCCCTATCAATTAAACAAGCTAGCACATTTCAATTAAGCGCGCTTTCACTTTTTTGGAAACCAATAATTGTACAATTATTTTTTCTCGATCGCAGCAATCATCAAAGGATCTAGTGGGTCAATGGTCATTGGAAAATAATTCACCAACACCCCTTGTTCATTAATTAGGTATTTACAAAAATTCCATACAGGCTCCTGATTACACCAGCCATTCAGTGAAGGATCAGACAGCCATTTGTGTACCAAATTTTGTTGGTTCTTTTTAATCACAATTGACTTCTCCATTAAAGGAAAACTAACGCCATAATTTTTTTTGCAGAAAGCGGCAATATTTTGATTGTCGCTTTTTTCTTGTCCCTTAAAATCATTCGCAGGAAAACCAATCACTACTAATTGCTCTTTATATTGTTGTTGCAATTTTTCAAGCGCTTCATATTGACCAGTATACCCACAATCACTGGCCGTATTTACAATCAATATTTTTTTGCCCTTTAAGTTCGAAAAATTAAAAGGGGTTCCGTCTATAGCGTTCATGTTTAAATCATAAAATGACATTGAAGCTGTAGCGCCATTTTTATTTTCTAATAATTGCTTTTTACCATTCGAATTTGTTGACCACATAATCAATGGGTAAATGGATTTTAAAATTGATTGCCGATAGGACATATCCTTTTTTTTCATTAAAACAGCAGCAGAAACCAATATTCCAAAAGCAATAGCAACTTTAATCATGATATGTTTTTTAGTCTTCAATTATAGTTCAATTTTGATAGGCAGAATCGCAAATTTATTTTTAGTGCCCTTTATCCAATCAATCTTTTCAACAACCAGGCCTTGCCTTTATAGGGAGGATATTTAAAACCAGGGTCAATCCAAGTGGGTGTTTTTAATACTGACTTCGTATGCGTAAATGTGTCAAAACTTAACTTGCCATGATAACCGCCTGTACCACTATAACCACGACCACCAAAAGGCAAATCATGATTGGTAATATGCATGGTGGCATTATTTACACATGCGCCACCTGAAGGCACATTGGTTAACCAATATTGTTCATCAGTTTTGTTTTCAGTGAATACATAAAATGCCAATGGATTTGGATTTTTTTGTATGATTGCCAACGCTTCCTCTTTGGATGTATAAGTAAGAATCGGAAGGATGGGGCCAAAAATTTCATCCTGCATAATTTTTGCATCCGCATGAATGCCTGTCATAATGGTGGGTTCAATAAATAATTTTTCTCTATTTGATTTCCCGCCATAAACAATCTCCCCTTCTGACAAATAACTAGTAATCCGCAACCATTGTTTGTCATTGATAATTTTACCATAATGTTCCGAGGATTCTGCATCTGCGCCATAGAATGATTGAATAGCGATAATTAATTCTTTAATTAATTTATCCTTTAAATCACTGGGTACTAAAATATAATCAGGCGCAATACACATTTGACCACAATTTGAAAATTTAGGATTAGCCAAACGACGTGCTGCCACTCTCAAATTTGCATCAGCAGTAATCACCGCTGGGCTTTTACCGCCTAATTCTAAGGTAACGGGTACCAATTTTTCAGCAGCGTATTTATAAATAATTTTTCCAACTGCTGTACTACCTGTATAAAAAATATGATCAAACCTATTCTCAGTTAATAAGGGTGGCAATACGGTTGCGCCATCACCTTCTAAATAAAGCATATAGTTATTTGGAAATAAGTCGGCTACTATTTTAGCCATCACTTTTGCCGTAGCTGGCGCAAATTCACTTGGTTTTAATACGGCACAGTTACCGCCTGCAATAGCGCCAATTAATGGTGTAAATAATAATTGAAATGGATAATTCCAAGGTGCAATAATACAAACTACACCCAAAGGTTCTTGGATGGTATAACTTGTCGAAGGCATATTGACCAAATTAGTCGCAACAGATTTGGGTTGCATCCATTCCTGTAAATGCTTAATCGTATAATTTAATTCACTTAGGAAAAATCCTACCTCTGTGGCCCAGGCATCTTCGTCTGTTTTTTTAAGATCAGCATACAATGCTTCATATAAAATATTTTCCGAATCCAACACCGCCTTTTTAAGCCTTTCTAACTGTAGTAATCTAAAGGCATAAGTTTGGGTGGCTCCTGTACTGAAATAGTCCTTAAGTGCATTAATATTAGCGGTCATAGCATAAAATTATGAAGCAATTTAAGCTTAATTAAGCAAACGAACCTAAGAGGGAACTTCATTGGTAAAAATTATTTCAAATTATCCCAATTTTTATATAATTTAACATACTCAAAAAATAAGATTTTATAACCATTAACCGTTTGCTATGTCCAAGAACAAATCAAATAACAGTCGTCGAGATTTCATAAGAAATTCTGCCCTTGCCATGGGTGGTTTTTATATTGTACCAAGACACGTATTAGGAGGAAAAGGTTTCACTGCGCCAAGTGATAAATTACAAGTTGCCGGAATCGGATCCGGTGGAAAAGGCGAAAGCGATTTATTCAATTTTTACAATTCTGGAAAAGCAGATATCGCATTTTTGTGTGATGTAGATGACAGACAAGCAGTTAAAAGTCGCCAACGCTATCCTAAAGCAAAATACTATAAGGATTACAGAGAGATGTTAGATAAGGAGCACAAATATTTTGATGCATGTTCCGTATCTACACCTGATCATATGCACGCAGTACAAGCAATGGCAGCAATGCAATTAGGCAAACACGTTTATGTTCAAAAACCAATTGCACATGATATTTTTGAAGCAAGGATGATGACCGAAGCTGCAAGAAAACATAATGTAGTAACACAAATGGGTAACCAAGGTGCATCAGGTGATGGCGTACGTAAGTTACAGGATTGGTATAATGCTGGTTTAATTGGAGACGTTCATACGATTTATTGTTACACGGATCGTCCAGTATGGCCACAAGGCGCAATTCGCCCTACAGCGCCTTCTTCCATTCCAGCTGAATTAGATTTTGATTTATGGTTAGGTACTGCTCCTAAAAAAGATTACTTCGATGGTATACTGCCATTTAACTGGAGAGGTTGGTGGGATTACGGAACCGGCGCATTGGGTGATATGGCTTGTCATATTATGGCACCAGGTTTTGCAGTATTAGGTTTGGGTTATCCAGTGGCAGCTGAATGTAGCATTGCAACAAGATACACTGCACCTTGGCAAAAATTGGATGCACCAGATAGTCCGCCAATGGGATCACACATTATTTTAACTTTCAGAGGACCGTTCAATAAACATAAGGGCAAAAACAAGGAGACTGAAATTAAATTACATTGGATGGATGGTGGTATACAACCAGAAAGACCTCCTGAATTAGGACCAAACGAACAAATGGGTGATGGCGGCAACGGTATCATTTTTGAAGGAACTAAAGGCAAGATGATGGCAGGCACTTATGGTGTAAATCCACAATTATTACCTACTAGTTTGACAAAAACAACCACAGTTCCAAGTACCGTTGATTTAGTAAAAGGTGGTGCTGAAGGTCACTATGCTGCATGGGTAGAAGCATGTATCGCGGGTCCTGGAAGTGATTTAGCTAAAAACTTAAGTTCTAATTTTGATATCGCTGGGCCATTAACTGAATCTGTATTAATGGGTAATTTAGCCATTCGTAGCTATGATATCAAAGCACAAGAAAAAACTGCAAAAGGAAAAATAATTTATCCAGGACGTAACGTTCAATTATTATGGGATGGTCCAAATATGAAGATCACCAACTTTGACGAAGCAAATCAATTCGTTAAACGAACATATCGTGATGGTTGGAGTTTGGGTATATAATTAAATCGCATTACTTAAAACCCTTTCACTATAAATGAGTGGAAGGGTTTTTTTATGTCCCTGATTAAGTGGTAACTTTATCCTTGTTTGTTGTACCGCCTTTCAATACATTGCGCGATTATCTTTTAAATTTTATATTTATGAAAAACTTTCAAGATCAATTTTTATTAAACCCGACAATCACATTTTTAAATTTTGGCTCCTTTGGCGCAACACCCAAACCTATATTTGAAAATTACCAACATTGGCAAAGAGTATTGGAATCCGAACCTGTTCAGTTTATTGCCTTTGATGGCGTCAACTATTTAGCAGAATCAAGAGCTGCTTTAGCAAAATATATTGGCTGTGCTGATAAGGATGATTTGGTGTATGTTACTAATCCTTCTTTTGCCGTTAACCTGATTGCAAAAAATTTTCCTTTAAAAGCGGGAGATGAAATATTAACCACGGACATTGAATATGGTGCCTGCGATCGGACCTGGAATTTTTATTGTGAAAAAGCGGGTGCCAGGTATCGTCGTCAAAAAATTAATTTGCCCATAACAACTAAAGAAAAATTCATAGCTGATTTTTTTGAAGGTGTGACTGCAAATACAAAAGCGATATTTATTAGTCAAATAACTAGTTCGACTGGATTAATTTTTCCAGTAAAAGAAGTTTGCGAAATAGCAAAATCAAAAGGATTGATTACCATTGTCGATGGCGCGCATGTGCCAGGACATATTCCATTAAATTTAGCGGAACTACAAGCTGATTTTTATACGGGTGCATGTCATAAATGGATGATGGCGCCCAAAGGATGTAGTTTTTTATATGCACACAAATCAGTACAGCATCTTTGCGATCCGCTCATTGTAAGTTGGGGATACAAAGCATTAAAACCTTCTCATTCACACTATTTGGATTACCACCAAATGATTGGCACACGCGACTTTTCTGCATTTTTAACAGTGCCCGCTTGTATACAATTTATGGCTGAAAATGATTGGATCACTGTTCGTAATGAATGTCATGACATGGTGCTTGCCAACGCGCAACGCTTTTATGATTTACTAGGATCAAGCCCCATTAGTCCTTTAACCAATGAATGGATTGGGCAAATGATTAGTATCCCAATCAAAACCAAGGAACCAGAAATATTACAAAGGACATTATTCACCGAATACAAAATTGAAATTCCAATCATGCGTCAGGAGAATGATGTGTATATGCGCTATTCCATTAATGCATTTAATACCATGGCAAATTTAGATACACTATACAATGCCTTGTCTGAATTAAAAAAACAAAACCGGCTTTAAATTTATGCTCTCCAATCTAAATTGTTTAACACAATTGCGTTTTCTTTAGCGCAATCTAATTCAGTGGTTCCGGTATAGGCTTCTTGTTCAATGATGTGAAATTTTAAGCCATTTTGCGCACCTACATATAAAATATTTTTAAAATCAATCGTTCCTTTCCCTAAGATACATGACTCATGCCCAGTGGGTGTTTTTATCAAATCCTTCACATGGCATAATTTAAAACGATTTGGATATTTTTTTAAATAAGTTATAGGATCGGCGCCAGCTGCTACTACCCAATAAATGTCCATTTCAAAATCTACCAAATTAGCATCTGTTGCATTCATTAATACGTCCTGTGGCATTCCACCGGCCATTGCTTTAAAAGAATAGTCATGATTATGGTAGGCAAAACGAATTCCATTCTTATTCGCTATTTCACCACACTTATTAAACTGATCAGCATAGCGCTTATAGTCATCAATGGATTTTTGAGCTCCAATATGTGGACATATTAAATATTTCATTCCAATTTCACCTGCTTCCGCAGCCTTGCGTTCAAAATCCTTATTAATATCACAATGTGAGGCAATGATGTTCATCTCCATATCCCCCAATTGTTTTTTGAACTCTGTATTTTTCATACCCCAGAAAATACCCTTAGCGCCCTCAAAACTTTCAATTTGTTTGTACCCACAATTGGATAAATGTTTCAACACCCCTAATGGATCTTTAGCCAAGGCCTCCTTGACAGTCCACAACTGAATTCCAAACTTATTTTTCTTTTGCGCCATGGCAAACAGCTCCTTATTAAATGGGTTACCCAACGCTAAACTAGCCAATGCGGTGTTGCGTAAAAAACTTCTTCTTGAATTTGACATGTAATAAATTAAAATGGTAATTGATTCTTGTTATAAATGTTATTAAACCCTAATGAAAACTTAATGAAAATATAAATCGCTTAAATCATTTAGCTAAATTGCTGGCATAGTAAAATACTACGCCCAAGCCTTATCTCCTTTAGCATATGGCACACAGCCCTCGTATCTTCCAGGAATAGCCACATAACGAAGTGCTTTGGTCGCCCCCACTTCTGAAGTGAAAAATCCAGTCAGTGTCAACTCCTTCATCATGGTAAAATAATGTTTTGCGTTAGCTGATTTTTTATCTGGATTTGCTTTTTGAGCTTCTTTATTCGCTTGCACTTCCTTATCAAGCGCACTAATTAAATCATGACGCTCTTTTGCGTTTGCTTCCATAAAGGATTTGCCAATTTTAGCCTTCGCTTCCTTAAACTGTAATTCACGCATCCCTTCCATAAAAATGTTTTGATTTTTTTCATCATAGCAATCGCGCACCATCACTGACATAAATTCTCCCACTTTGGCTTCCTTAGCACCAGGTGTGTTGGTTGCTGGGATAATTACTTCTCCTACTTCATTTAAAAATGCAATGTCTTCCGCAGAAAATACCAATCCTGTTTTTGCAGTGGTACATCCTGATAAAAATGCTTCCGCGCCTAAAACAGTTCCACCCATAATAATAGCTACTCTTGATAATGCTTCACGTCTGTTCATCATAAAATATAAATTTAATCGCGTTAATTATTTTTAAATATCACAAATTTCAATAGCCTTTTTAAGTGATGCCATTGGATCTTTATCTGCAGGAATAAATTCTTGAGCCACATAACCCTTAAATCCTGTAGCAACAATCGCACGCATAATAGCAGGATAATATAATTCCTGACGTTCATCAATTTCATTACGACCTGGCACTCCTCCTGTATGGTAGTGTCCATAATATTCATGATTTGCATTGATGGTACGAATTACATCTCCTTCATCAATTTGCATATGATAAATGTCAAACAATAATTTAAAATTAGGTGACCCTATTCGCTTACATAATTCAACACCCCAAACGGATCTGTCACACATATAATCCTTGTGATCCACTTTTGAATTTAATAACTCCATCTGAATCATCACTCCTCTTTTTTCAGCCAAGGCCATTATTTTTTTCAACCCTGTTGCGCAGTTATTTAATCCCGTTTCATCATCCATACCCTTTCTATTACCTGAAAAACAAATTAAATTGGTGTACCCAGCATCTGCAACATAGTTAATATGATCGGTATAATTCTTAACCAAGGTATCATGATAACTTGGGTCATTAAATCCTTTGGTCAAACTTATCTCAGCACCATTGCACATGGTGGACACTAAATTATTTTCCTTAAGTACATGCCATTCAGCAGGGCCTACTAAGTCCATCCCCGCCATACCCATTGCTTTGAAATTTTTAGCTAATTCTGCAATCGGATACTGACTATAACACCACCTACAAGCAGAATGGTTAATTTTTCCTTTTAAAGAAAAGGGTTCGTTATTGTTTTGAAGTCCTTGTTTCACTGATGCAATTAAATTTGAAGGGACCACTACGCCTGTTGCCAAAGCAGCAGAACCAGTGATTACTTGTTTTAAAATTTGACGCCTATTCACATTAGATGACATTACAAAATATTATATAAGTTCCCAGATTTTATGACTTGATAAATATAATTTTTTTTTCCTATTTTTTATAAAGTTTTAAGTTAAAAATGGGGGTTTTTTGCGAAATTATAAGGAAATTGCTAAGGTTATAATCCATGGTAAAAAAATGGATTTTAAATTACACAAAAGCTTAAAAATTTCAAATATGAATCGAAAATTACGCATGGGAATGGTCGGAGGCGGAAAAGACGCTTTTATCGGTGCAATTCACCGTTTGGCTGCAAATATGGATGGATTAATTGAAGTGAGTTGTGGCGCATTAAGTATAAGACCTGAAGTAGCAATTGCTTCTGGTGAAGCTTTATTTTTACCTAAGGAAAGGATTTACTTGACATATGAAGAAATGATCAAGAAAGAAGCAAGCCTTCCAGCAAATGAGCGCATCGACTTTGTAACGATTGTAACGCCCAACTTTGCCCACTTTGCACCTGCGATGATGGCATTAGAATATGGCTTTCATGTGGTGATTGAAAAACCAATTACCTTTTCATTAGATGAAGCAAAGCAACTAAAACAAAAATTAGATGAAACCGGCTTAACCCTTTGCTTGACGCATACCTATTCTGGATACCCCATGGTAAAGCAAGCAAAAGCAATGGTGAAGGAAGGGAAGTTTGGAAAAATTAGAAAAATTTGGGTGGAGTACCCTCAAGGTTGGTTAAGTAAATTATCTGAACGCGAAGGAAACGCACAAGCAGCTTGGAGAACGGATCCAAAAAAATCAGGTAAAAGTTCGGTGATGGGCGACATTGGGACACATGCTGCGCATTTAGCTGAATATATTACGGGTGCAAAAATTACAGATGTATGTGCTGAATTAAATACCATGGTGGAAGGACGCATGTTAGATGATGACGGTGCAGTGATGTTGAAATTTGACAATGGTGCTAAAGGAGTTTTAATGGCATCTCAAGTAGCAGCGGGTGAAGAAAATGCTTTAAAAATAAGAGTGTATGGAGAGCATGGTGGTATTGAATGGGCACAACACGAACCCAATACTTTATTGGTAAAATGGTATGATCAACCTACGCAAATTTTTAGGGCTGGCGGAAATTATGGAGCTCACTTATCACCTACTGCAATTCATAATTGTCGCACCCCAGGCGGACATCCTGAAGGATACCTGGAGGCATTCGCAAATATTTATAGAAACTTTGCATTAACCATTGGATGTAAAATAGATGGTACCACACCAACTCCGGAGATGCTTGATTTTCCTGGCATTGAAGATGGATTAAGAGGTATGGCGTTTATTGATAATGTAGTTGCATCATCACAGTCGGATGTGAAATGGACCCCTTATGTTTTATAAAAAAATTACAATTCACGATTATTAAACAAATAATATGACCACAATAAAAGGACCAGGAATATTTTTAGCGCAGTTTATGGGTGATGTTGCGCCATTTAATTCTTTAGAAAGTATTTGCAAATGGGCAGCATCCTTAGGATTCAAAGGTGTACAAATTCCTAGTTGGGATGCAAGATGCATTGATTTGCAAAAAGCAGCTGAAAGCAAAACTTATGCGGATGAAATTAAAGGTATTGTAGCAAGTACGGGTATGGAAATCACTGAACTGTCTACACACTTACAAGGACAATTGATTGCAGTTCATCCTGCCTATGATGCACAATTTGACGGATTTGCGCCCAAGGAAGTTCATGGCAATTCAAAGGCAAGAACTGAATGGGCAATACAACAATTAAAATATGCTGCTCAGGCTTCCCAAAACTTAGGCTTAAATGCACATGCGACATTTAGTGGTGCATTATTATGGCACACGGTATATCCTTGGCCACAACGTCCAGCAGGTTTGGTGGAAACTGGATTTACAGAATTAGCAAAAAGATGGTTACCAATATTAAATGAGTTTGATAAAGTGGGCGTAGATGTTTGTTATGAAATACATCCTGGCGAGGATTTGCATGATGGTGTTACTTATGAAATGTTTTTAGATAAGGTCAACCAACATCCTCGTGCTTGCTTATTATACGATCCATCTCATTTTGTTTTACAATGCATGGATTACTTAGGATACATTGATGCATTTCATGAACGCATTAAAATGTTCCATGTAAAAGATGCAGAATTTAATCCAACTGCCAAGCAAGGCGTATATGGTGGATATCAAAATTGGATTGACCGCGCAGGTCGATTTAGATCATTGGGAGATGGGCAGGTTGATTTTAAAAATATTTTCAGCAAACTTGCTGCTTATGATTACAAGGGATGGGCAGTAATGGAATGGGAGTGTGCCATTAAGCATCCTGAAGTTGGCGCAGCGGAAGGAGCCGTGTTTATTAAAAATAATATTATTCAAGTAACAGAAAAAGCTTTTGATGACTTTGCAAATACAGGATCAGATGAAGCATTTAACAAGAAAATTTTAGGTATATAATTAAATCAATTAATAAAACAAAAAGTATGAAAAAGATTTTAGGAATTATGTCAGCAGTATTGGTATTTACTGCATGTGGTGGTGGAGAGAAAAAAGAAGGAACAACAGAAGCAACAGCAACTACTGAAGCAAAAGCAGTTGCAGAAGCGCCCAAGCCTTTATCTGAAAATCCTGATTATCAAAAGGGATTGGCACTTATTGCAGGTAGTGACTGTTTAACTTGTCATAAAACAAGTGAAAAACTAATTGGTCCAGCTTATAAGGATGTGGCTGCAAAATATGAAGCTACAGAAAGTAATATTAAAATGTTAGCAGGTAAAATAATCAGTGGGGGCAGTGGCGTTTGGGGCGCAATACCAATGACACCGCATCCGCAAGTGAAAGAGGAAGATGCGATAGCCATGGTGAAATATATTATGTTGTTGAAAAAATAATTAAGTAATAATAATCGAAAAAATAAAAAAATGAAATTAAAATCAATTGTACTTTCCTTGTTGGTATTATTTATTTGTGCTCAAACAATAGCACAAAAAAAGAAGTGGACCAGTTTATTCGACGGGAAAACAACCAAAGGATGGCATACCTATGGTGAAAAAGTTGCAGGCCAAGCATGGAAGGCAGAAGACGGGGTACTTTTTTTAGATGCTAGCACAAAAGAAGGTCGTGGTGATATTACTACAGATGAAAGTTTTGACGATTTTCATTTAAAATTAGAATGGAAAATTTCAAAAAACGGGAACAGTGGTATCATATTTTTTGCACAAGATGACAAAGCAAAATATAAAAACCTATGGTATACGGGACCAGAGATGCAAGTGATCGATAATGAAGGCCATAGCGATGGAAAAATTGTTAAACACAGAGCGGGCAACTTATATGATTTAATCGCTGGACCAGATGATGCAGTAAAACCTGCTGGCGAATGGAATAAAGCGGAAATTATTGTTCAAAAAGGAACTTTAGTTTTAAAATTAAATGGCGTGACAACTGCGACTACTACTTTAGGTGATGACAGCTGGAAAGAATTAATTAAAAACAGTAAGTTTTCAAAAAAGGAATCTCCTGATTTTGGAAAAGTATTTAGTGGGCATATTGCCTTACAAGATCATGGCAATAATGTGTACTACAGAAATATTCAAATCAAAAGACTTTAATCATTTTTGTGAATAACGTACATGAATCATTTATGCGTCAGGCCCTCTCGCAAGCGCAGAGGGCCTTTGACGAAGATGAAGTTCCTGTTGGAGCAGTCATTGTAATGAACGATCAAGTCATCGCAAAAGGTTATAATCAAGTTCAGTTATTAAAAGACGTCACTGCTCATGCTGAAATTTTAGCGATCAGCAGTGCTTGTGAAAATTTACAATCCAAATATTTACCAGCCGCCACCTTATATGTAACATTAGAGCCTTGCCTTATGTGCGCTGGGGCTTTATATTGGAATAAAATTGGCCACATTGTTTTTGGGGCCTACGATGAAAAAAATAGTTATCGTCGTGTGACTGAAAAAAATCCATTCCACCCATCCACGACTATTGTGGGGGGAATTCTACAAGAAGAATGCGCAGCACTCATGCAGGCATTTTTTAAAGCAAAGAGATAGTTCCATTAATTTCGTTTGTAAAAATTAGCAGCCACTAGGCCTCTGCAGCAAGAACTGAAGTCGGCTGCCTGGTGCTAATTTTATCTCCATTTCACAACTAACTTACTATTTCAGAAAAAATGCCCGGCGTTCGCTAAAATCAGTGGAAAGCGGTGTAATTTTGTTCCTCATTCAAGAAACAATAAAATAAAAAATATGTCATTTACTTTACCAGCGTTATCATACGCACACGAAGCCTTAGAGCCACATTTTGATACTTTAACAATGCAAATCCATCATGGCAAACACCATCAAGCTTATGTAGACAATTTAAATAAAGCAGTGGCAGGAACGCCTAACGAAGGAAAAACTTTGGAAGAATTAGTAGCAGTAGCTGGAACTATTAGCCCTGCAGTTCGCAACAATGGCGGTGGACATTGGAACCACAGCTTTTTTTGGGCTAGCTTAGCACCCAATGCTGGCGGAACACCATCAGGCGCTTTGGCTGATGCGATCACTGCTGCTTTTGGAAGCTTTGATGCATTCAAAGAAAAATTTGCGAACGCAGGTATGACTCGTT
>CALLKA010000076.1 GCA_938008665.1 uncultured Bacteroidota bacterium | reverse complement strand
TGGTTTAACAATGGTGATGGATAAGGGTTTGAGTTATGCAGAAGCAGAGAACTTTATCAGTGTGGGCAAGCCTCATACAGATATTGTAAAGTTGGGATTTGGCACTTCTTTCGTAACTCCTAATTTAAGGAAGAAGATAGAGTTATATCAAAGTCATAACATTCCTGTATATTTTGGTGGAACCTTATTTGAAGCTTTTTTGATACGTAATCAAATGGATGATTATATCGCTATGTGTAAGGATTACGGCATTGATGTGATTGAGGTAAGTGATGGATCTATTGAAATTCCTCATTCAGAAAAATGCGGCCATATCGAAAAGATTGCGAAGTTTGCTAAAGTCTTAAGTGAAGTAGGAAGTAAAGATGCAGCACATATTATTCCTCCATACAAATGGATTGAATTAATGAGTGCAGAATTAAATGCGGGGGCATCCTATGTTATTGCGGAAGCAAGAGAAGCCGGCAATGTGGGTATTTACAGGGGTAGTGGGGAAGTACGTGAGGGATTGGTACAAGAAATATTAACTAAAATAGCAGCAGAGAAGATATTATGGGAAGCGCCTCAAAAAGCACAACAATTATATTTTCTGGAGCTCATCGGCTGTAATGTGAATTTGGGCAATATTGCACCTACCGAAGTGATTCCTTTGGAAGCAATGCGTATTGGATTAAGAGGAGATACTTTTGATTTATATTTAAATAAATAGCCTTGCGTCAATTTGGATTAATTGGATACCCTTTATCGCATTCTTTTTCACAAGGTTATTTTACTGAAAAATTCCTACATGAAAATGAAAAGGGTTTGCAGTACACTAATTTTCCAATTGCTTCTATTAACGACTTTGATGACCTTTGGTTAAAGCAAGCAAATTTACAAGGGCTTAATATTACCATTCCATACAAGAAACTAGTCATTCCTTTTTTGCATCATGCTTCAACTGTGGTCAAAAAAATAAATGCATGCAATTGTATTCGGAAATACAATAATGAATTGTATGGCTATAATACAGATGTGATTGGTTTCGAAAAATCATTAGCGCCATTTTTAAAACCACAGCACACCCATGCGCTAATACTTGGAACAGGCGGCGCTGCAGTTGCGGTGGAATGGGTTTTGCAAAAATTAAATATCAACTATTTATTGGTATCACGCACTAATGCAAATGCAGATTCATCAGAGTCGGGCAATGCCATTTCATATGAGGCAGTAAGCACTGAGCTACTTAAACAATATACATTGATCATTAATACGAGCCCGGTAGGTATGTTTCCCAAAGTAGATGAACTACCCAGCTTGCCTTATGAAGCAATCACCGCACAACATCATTTGTATGATTTAATTTATAACCCTGCCGAAACTTTATTTATGAAAAAAGGGTTGGCGCAAGGAGCTACTGTGCAAAATGGCTTAGCTATGTTGCATATACAAGCGGAGGAAAGTTGGCGCATTTGGAATACACCCACGCCGCCATTGGAAAACGGAAATTAATTTACCTTATTGATGGATTGTAAAAATGAAAAAAGCTGGGTGACTGCTTTTTGTCGGTGACTATAGGTATTTTTTTCATCCATGGTCATTTCAGCAAAACTTTTAGTTGCTCCTTCTGGTATAAAAATGGGGTCATATCCAAAACCTGCTGTACCTGAATTTTGTTCGGCAATTTGACCACGACAAATACCTTCAAAATAATATTCCTTTTCATTCCATATTAAGCAGATGACTGTTCTAAACTGCGCTTTTCTATTTTCGTTATTTTTTAAATTGGCTAATACCTTTTCAATATTCGCATTAAAATTTCGATCGGCACCTGCGTATCTTGCGCTGTGCACGCCAGGGGCACCATTCAGAGCGTCCATTTCAAGCCCGGTATCTTCACTGAAACAATTTTGTTTTGTGATTTCAAAAATTGTTTTTGCTTTTGTATTTGCATTTTCCTGCAAAGTGTCATAGGGTTCAGGAATGTCAATATTTATCCCAGCTTGTTGTAAAGTGATTACATTGATATCCTTTGGTAGTAAGGATTGTATCTCTGAAACCTTATGTTCGTTATTCGTTGCAAAAATTAAAGTAGTCATTTGTTATAATTGAAAAAGCTGTTTTAAGATTGCCCATAATTTACCTTTTTCTAATTTTGCTGATTGGTCTCCACCTTGCATTAGTGATAATGCGTTGCTAAATAATAAATAAGTATCGCCTAATTGAATGGACTTATATAAAGTAGTTGGAAGTTTTATTTTTAATGTTGTACTACTTACATCAAATATCATCACCAACTTAGATGGTAATACATTTAATATTTCGTGTAAGCTTAATTTTTGTTGTGCAACATTAATTAAAGCGATATCAGCTAAAGTTAATTTGCAGGCGCTTAATATGGACGACAACAAAGTCAAATCATTTTCATTTAAGTAAACGGCTAATTCATCTTTTACAATAATGGTCACTTGTTTTAAATGTTCGCCTAAATATTTGATTTGGCGGGAATCATTGATAGGAATGTGGTTGTTGTCATTATTTGCTTCAATTTGATCCACCGTTATTGCTTGCGCATCCCTTGTTTTCATTTGCGTTTCCATAGCTGCTGCTGTTGCGTTAGCGTTGTTTGTTGGTACTTGCGCATGAGATGCATCCAAAGGATTTGGAATAAATTCTGGTTTTTTTTTGGCTAATTCAGGTAGGACCAAAGTATCTTTGTACAAAGAAACTAATACGGAATTAGGTAAGATGGTTTTTTCATTGCTCATTCGGTTGGAAAATTAATTGAATTGGGGCAAATGGAAAAATAACACTTGTAAGTTTTTGTTTTTTTCGTTTCTTTGTAATTCATTCTCTTAAAAAGTATCACATGAGCGCGCAATCCATTCCAGTTATAGAAATCCCAGCAAAAGATTTAAAACAATTTGATCCTAACAACTTTTCATTTGGTAAAAGTTTTACCAATTATATGCTGGAGGCGGAATATAGTGATGGCGCTTGGAAAAATGCAGTCATTAAAAAATTTCAACCTTTATCCTTAGATCCATCATCTGCGGCACTTCATTACGGTCAAACTATTTTTGAAGGAATCAAAGCTTTCAAAAACGAAAAAGGGGAAGTAGCCATTTTCAGACCGGATCAAAATTTTATACGTTTTAATACTTCTGCAGAAAGAATGCAAATGCCTGCGGTTCCAGATTGGTTATTTATGGATGGCATGAAACAATTGGTTGCTTTAGAAAAAGATTGGATTCCGAACATACCAGAAGCTTCCTTATATATTCGTCCATTCATGATTGCAACAGATCCTTTTTTAGGGGTGCGTCCTTCTCTAACTTATAAGTTCATGATTATATTAGGACCTAGCGGACCTTATTTTTCTGAACCTATGAAAATTTTAATTGAACAAAAGTATACACGTGCAACCCCTGGTGGTGTTGGTTTTGCGAAGAATGGTGGAAACTATGGTGGAAGTTTATATCCTGTTGCATTAGCGCAAGAAAAAGGGTATGATCAAGTTTTATGGACCGATGCTATTGAACATAAATTTGTAGAGGAAGTGGGTATGATGAATGTAATGTTTGTGATTGATGGAAAAGTAATTACACCAAGTGTTGAAAGAGGTACTGTATTAAAAGGCGTTACGCGCAATAGTGTTATCATTTTATTAAGAGAAATGGGTTATGTAGTAGAAGAGAGAAATTTAGCAGTTACAGAAATAATAGAAGCGCATAAAAAAGGATTGTTTCAAGAAGTATTTGGGGTAGGAACTGCGGCAGTAGTTTCCTATATATCAAAATTGGCACATGAAGATTATGTAATGGATTTTGATGTTGCAGCTTTAAAAGTGGCACCTGCACTTAAAAAGCGTTTGAATGATTTAAGGATGGGAAATATACCTGACAATCATGGTTGGTTGACTAAATTGTAAATAAAGAATTGAAAATCAGCCTCTTTTGTTAAACCCCTGGGTTAATTTTGCCCCTTTTAAGGCGATTTGGGGTCTTTTTTTAAAATTAGCAAATAAACATTTTGGTATTTGGTTAACGAACATTACCTTTGCCGTCCGAATTTTTTATAAACCGAAATTGAACAAAACAGCATAATAAATGCCTACCATTCAGCAATTAGTGAGAAAAGGCCGTGAGATCATCAGGGCTAAAAGTAAATCAAGAGCTT